>JAOUNZ010000058.1 GCA_029880665.1 Candidatus Nitrosopumilus sp. | reverse complement strand
GCAAAAATCACAAAAAAATGTTAATCTAGATAAAATTATACTTGTAAAAAGTTTGTTTGTACTACGTGGAAAAGGACATACCGAAGAACTTGGCTAGAACACATAGAAGAAGAGATACAAAATATCCCACGAGAGATGGAGATAGTAATCCTGTTTGTAGAGATCCAAACTGCAAGGATTGCAACTAAAAGATGAGTAATTAGAATAACTCTAAAAATTAGCTAATCTGACATTATCTGAAAATATTCAGATTCAAATCTTTAGAGGCTTGAACCAATTCAATAGCACAAAGATTTTGTACTTCTTTGATGGGTTCAAGTCTTTCCAAAGTTAAGGGACTGTAATCATCAAAGATTGAGGGTGTTTTGAATTATTTAGATGGCTTTTTTCCTTTGAGGATAATTCTAAAATCAATTGACATGTTCGTGTAGTTTGATTTTCCTGTCTTGCTGCATGTCACCTAATGCCTCCAGCATATCCTCTATGATGGGTTCAATCTTCACACGAGGTTCTGCAGATACCAGTACGAGATAATCTCTGACTGGAATTGCGATTATCTTTACATTCTTTCTTTTTGACACCGTATACTCTAGCGGTCCCAAGGTATCGTCAAGATCTTTTTTCATGAACATATCCATTGCATGCTCAATGCAGATCTTGTAATGATCCGCATCTGCAATCGGGACAATTCCTTTCTTGTAATCTCCCACGACAAGGTTGCCCATGTTGTTTACGACTCCGATAAATCTAATCTCTGGAAAACTCAGAATGTACTTGCTTGCTGATTCCCAATATGACATGTTTTCAAATGTAAATTTTGACATCACACTATATGGTTGTTGTTTGTATTAAGGCTTTAATTGAATGATTTGCGAAATTATGGAAACGGATTTGCCATAGTTTATTGGTACTTGTACCTATAAACGCAGTAAGTTTTATCCCGATCATCTGAGTAATGCTGTAAAGGATAAGTCAATTCATCTGTCATGTCTGAGAAGAATTCTTGCATGTATGGGTCTAGTTTGTCGTATATGTCTTGTCCCACTATGATCTGGTCTGGTTTTGCCAAGTTTTGAATCTTTGATGCCACATTCATTGTAGGTCCGAGCAAATCAACGTACGCCTTTTTTTCGTCAGCGCCATATCTGACTACCACATTCTTGCCAAAATCAATGCCAATCTTTATGCTAATCTCTGATAATCCTATCTTCTCGGCTAAGATTGGGGTGATTCCTTGCTTTACAACCTTTATCATGGAATCTGCGCAGCCTATTACGTTGTATACTGCAGGTATTTGGTTTGTCTCGTTTTCTATAAAATAGCCTATCACCGCATCACCGACAAATTTTAGAACATATCCTCCAAACTGCTCAATGACATATGACATTTCCTGAGAAAATGAGCTTATCATTATTGATAGTTTGTTAGGTGGCAATGTCATGCTCATTTTTGTAGAGCCAACAATATCCACATACAGTACTGCCATGTCTATTTGCTCAAACACATTTTTTCTCAGGAATTTTTCAGACGAATCAATCACTCTAGTGTATTGATATCCTTTTTCCAGCGCATTGTTGACTCTATCTTGTACATTTTTTATCAGTAAAGTAGCATCAATTTTTAGGTCTATTTTTTTTCTACTCAAAAGCACGTCTATCATATTGGGTGTTTGCTCTTTGTCAGGTTTGGAGCTCATTGATTTTGTAACGTATGACTAGTATATACGCGATAATCTTCTTTTATTTTTTTTAAGATTATTTTTCCATCAATTCTGAAAAATCACTTAGTAAAAATAGTCTAGATAGCAAGGGTGATAAGAGACATTTATGAGGCCAAGGGATTTTCAGGCAAAGACCTTGAGATGATTGTAGAGAAGATTACTTCGGACAAAAAGGTCTGGCTTGAGACAATGCTTACCGAAGAATTGAATCTGAATTTGGAGATTGCAGGCAGTCCACTAAAAAGCGCATTGAGAATGTTTGCATCTTTTTTAGTTGGAGGACTGTTGCCTATACTGCCGTTCTTTGCATTTTGGTTCTTGGTGTAGGTATTATTACCATCTCGTATTCTGAAAAACTTGTTCCTGATTGGATTAAAAATACGGCAGAATGGTATGGAGATGGAATAACGTCTGAACAAGAGTATTTAGATTCGATAAAGTTTCTAATTGATAACGACATAATAATACTAGACAAAACAAAGGAGACATCTGCAGTAATTGAAGATCCCATAATATTGACACCAGAAGAGTCCTTTGCTGATCCCCGAATTACCACTTGTGATATTTTGTATCAATCATATGTATCTCAGGGACAATTTCAGTTCCAGCAAGAATATTCGTACATAAGCTATGTCAATGATTGCATTGATCTATACCAGGACAAGGTTTGGCATTATCAAGGAGAGGACAGGCTGGAACGAGTCTACAACAAATTCATCGAAATCCACGAGAAAAACATCCAGACCATTCCAAAGGTACCGCTAGAGCCTCATGTCAAAATCAACTCAATAATAGATACTGGTAATGAAAAAGTCATGATAAAATTTGATATATGTGCAGGGGATGTGCAATTGGATAAGGCCAAGGTCTTGGTAAAGTCAGACATTGAAACAATTTTGATTGGCTCAGACAAGGATATTTCAGAAAACTCCTGCAGGAACTATGAGACACAAATCTATACAAAACACCCAAAGAACATAGACATTGAGATAGTCGAGAAAGTCTTGGCAAAAAACAAGTGATTTCCATCATTTCATTTACTATGAGCATTAATTCAGATCATATTTGCGATTATTGTTTTGAAATCGTATTCAATGAATGATGACAAAAACATGCAAAAGTAATTTCTTGTTTCTTGCAGATTAATTAACTAGAACGACTCATATGGTATGTACCTTATGTCAAATGCACTTACAGAATTATTAAATGAAATTAATGATGAACTGACCAATCAGATTTCTTTGGCAAACAGTATGAATGAAAAAATAGATACGAGAAAACTTGTTCATCTATCAAAGACCCTAAATGATATTCTACTGACATCTGAGATTACCCCAGAAAACAAGTCAATATTGCAAAAGTTCTCCCTGACCCTGCAGGACAGTTCAACTGTTAAGAGTCTGAGATATGAAAAGCAAGACCTTGAAAGAGTACTTTCCAACCTGGAGGACATCTAAAACATTCTATCATGTTGCTTAACCTGATGCAGACTACAGAAAACACATTTTATTCTAGTTTGATGTTTTAGAATAATCCTAGTCATCTTCCCAACTATTCTCTAAATATTGGGGTGCAGTATGATCAATCTCTTTTGGTTTAATCACGGGGATAAACTTATGACAGTTTGTGCATTCGTACATGTCCTTGAGTCCTGACATCCTGACTTTTGCATTGTGAGAACACGTTTTTTGAGTCACAACACCCGATGTCAATTGTTCTTCAGGGCTCCCAATGACAATCGCAGTTGCATCCTTTTTGACAATGTATTCTCTTGCAGTCTGAACATATTTTTTGACCGTATGATTGCATTGTATTCATGATATGAATAGTCCTTTCATCCTAATTAACCTCAAACAATATGAAACTCTATAAGCAATATTGGCGTAATGTCAGTATCGTAGTGGTGTGAGTCTGCACATCTGCAAGGAAGGACTGAATTGACTACTCAGCTACGTATTGTGATTGAAGTTTTCTGTGTTTATAAGCTAGTGGCGACCTAGTGAATCATGTTAGAAAGTATTTTCGCAAAATTCAAAGGAAGAAAAGAAAAGACATCAAAGGACGTAAACGCATTAAAAGAATCTGGAAAGAAACCAGAGGATGTACAAAAATAAATGGCATATAGATGCAAGCATTGCAATTTTAGATGGGATTCATGGCAAGGCAATTTTCAAAAAGTGTTGGACCATGAAAAGACTCATTTGAAAGACAAGCAAGTCCAGACGGTGGAGACAACACGATGATTGCTATTGATGATTTGAGATCCTGTGAGAATTGCGGTAACGTGTTCTTGAAAAAAACAGGGGACAAGATGACAAACAGATGTCCTGCATGCAACGTGTGGAAGAAGGAAATTATCCTCCAATGAGGTTAAACATGTATTCTTATCTCAAGAAATTACTACACAGATTCCTGCACCATAATGTGAAAGAGAAGCATCATTTCTTAGATGTCAGGAATTCCTTGATCTGGAAAAAGAGCAGGTTGACACTTTGGAAGAGGACATGAAAGACAAAGTCAAGGATGACGTGGAGAAGCTGTCAGGTGATGATCTTGTCGAGGTGCAAGAGTATGTCCGAAACAAGATATACTGCAAATCATCGACAGGCAAATAGTCGCAGAACCTGAAGAGGCAGAAAAGCTGATCATCAAGGGATGGCAATTCGTCGCAGTCCTTCCAAACGATAAAGTGGTGCTAAGACAGGGTTCGACACTAAATGTAGGCGGACCCGACCGGATTCGAACCGGCGACCTAACGCTCCGCAAGCGTTCGCACTATCCATGCTATGCAACGAGTCCAAAAACCGTGGCGAATCTACGCTTAATTTGGATTGCTATCAGTCAAATTGATTGGGAAAATATGTAGGGAGTAGATTCAGGTTCATGAAAAGTCCATACAGTAGGCAAAGAAACAGTCTGAATTGCTTTGAGATTGTTTTTTTCAATGAATGTGCCCCATCCTGCCTTGTTCTTTGGATCTGGTGCATATTTTTGAGAATATGTGCCTGCAAATACCCAGCCAGAATTATTAAGATGAGAAATTGAATTTATTTTTTGCAATACTCCTTCAGCTAAATCAGCTCCTCCCATTTGGGCAAGTCCTCCGATAAAAAAAATCGGGTGTTTAAAATTTAATGAACAATAATCAAACTTTACCGCATCAGAACAGTATGGATGGAAATCGAGTTTGTTGCTCAAAAGTTTTTGTAACTCTACTAGCATTTCATCGATTTCGATACTGTATGATTCCATATCCAAAATTTTTGCACAAAATGCTATACGGCCATCGCCTGATCCAATATCGATTACTTCGGAATATCCTAATTCTTTTGCAAACAATGTGGCAATGTATCCTGACATAATCCATGTGGGTGAGAAAGGAGCTTTGCTTGAGACATGTTGGATACTGTTGAGCCAAAACCTGTTAATGTCTCCTTCATACACAATACAATCAATTGAACCTACTTTTTTCTCAAAAAAATTATAATATATTGGGTTTTTTGTCGCAAATTCGTGTAACAATTCCAAATGAGCGTCTGTGACCTGAAATAATTCTGAGTTTGATTTTGGAATAACTTCCTGAATCTGACTTTTACCCTCATATGATTTTACAAATTCGTTTTTTAGTTCAACCAGGTTTTTTGCAAGATTTTCAATCATGAGAAATTCCAATCTCGTATTGTTGAACAAATTCCCTTGTGCTCATTTTTTGACGTAGGTCTTCAAATAATTTTGCATCATATTCTATTTGCTCTTTTGATTTTTCAGTAAAATTTTCAGACTGTAAAGTTTTGGTCATTTCTTGAATTGAGAGAGATAGTCTTGTCAGAATTTCAGGATGAATACTAGAGTTAAATCTTTCAGAAATCATTTTCTCAGTTTCTTGAATTTTGTTTAATATTTCCTCGGATTCAGTATGTTGTTTTAGCATGGCTGCAATAGAAGAAACATTAATGACCTGATAATAGGTATCTGTAATTTCACGAACATTCATGTCAGTTTTGGTATTTATGGCCTCAATTAGATTTTGAAGCTTGAGAGATTCAGAATAAAACATTTGTGAAATATCTATATCTGAATCCATATTGAAAAACTAGGATTCAAATTTTTAAAAACGTTAGGATTATGCTTCTTGCTCTGCCTTTTTAACAAATACATAGTTCATAATTAGGCCTGCAATAATGCCTCCTAAAATTGGTGCTGCCCAGTACATCCAATGGAATTCCCAGAACCCTGAGATTAATGCAGGACCAAATGTCCTTGCAGGATTTACTGATGCCCCAGTTAGGGGTACTGCGATTAGATGAATTAGGAAGACCATTCCTCCTATTGTGAATCCATGCCATCCTGGAGATGCTTTTTTGTGAACTGCACTCATAAAAATTACAGTGACTAAAAAGAATGTCAAAATTGCCTCTATTGCAAATCCTGATGCGATACTTTTATTGATTAAAGCACTAGGGCCGCCTTGAGTGGCAAAATTAACTTTAGCTCCAAGATCTGGCAAAATTACCCAAAGTGTCGCAGCTGCTGCTACGGCACCAATTAACTGTGAAATGATATACCCGATCCCATCGACAATTCCAATTTTTCTTGTAATTATCATTGGGATAGTAACTGCTGGATTTATGTGAGCACCTGAAACATGTCCAAATGCATAAATCATTAAAGCTATGGCACCACCGTGTCCAAGAGAAATGAACAATACTGACTGTGTTGTTAATTCCTCTCCAAATGACGCAATTGCCAAAATCACTGAAAGTGGACCAAAGAATACTAATCCGTAAGTCGCAATTGCCTCGGCAAAATATGCTCGTGGATTGACCATTAAGCAAGACCAATTCTATATCCATATAAAAGATTCGGACTATTTGGATCAAGATCTCTCA
>JAOUNZ010000059.1 GCA_029880665.1 Candidatus Nitrosopumilus sp. | reverse complement strand
TCATCACTGTCCATAATGTCACATGCAGAATCTGATTCCGAGGTGCTAGGGTATGGAATAGGGGTAATTTTGATGAATATTGGAATGTATTTTGTAGTTCCAGCCATAGTGATCGTTGGTATCCGAAAGATACTCTAAATCTTATTTCTGAGTTTACATCTTCTCTCTTTTGGTAGGGGAGTTTATCAATCATAATTTTTTCTATCATGACAAGTTATTGGATTTCCAAAGAATTGAACAATTAATACAAAATCATGCATTTTCAAACAACAACAATCAATAGATTTTTTACCTGCACGTACAAATTTTCAATCAATGGTAATGCCAAAAAAAACCGTCACTTTACTAGTAGCTATTTTTGTAACTGCCGTTGCATTTGGTATCTCGTCTGCAGGTCATGCAGCAGGAGTTGATATTGTACAAGATTCTTCCGTTAAGAGTTCTGATGTGATACAGGGTAATGCAGTTGTGATTAAAGCTCCCCCACTTGTTATAGAGGGTCCATCAACTGAGGAAACCACTGTAGCAGGATTATCTTCTGATGGAAAGGTGCGTGTAGAGATAACTTCCAGCAATCCAGCATTAAATGAGGTAATGTCAATTGATATTAAATTCAGAGACTCTAATGGTGGAAGCCTGAAACAGCATGCCAATTATGATATTGTTGCAACCCAAAATGGCAAAGAAATCCTTTCTTTATCCAAAGTTCATGTACATGAAGGGCGTAACACCCATAATACAACACCCTTAAAATCTGATGATTCAGTGGATATGCAAGTGACATTATTGGGATTTGGATTGCCCAATGATCAAGCAAACTGGACTGGACCTACAGGAGAAATATTGTACTTTAACGTGGTTCCCGAGTTTGGTACAATAACAATAATGATATTGGCAGTTGCAATCACATCAGTAATTGCAATATCTGCAAAGTCAAGATTGGGTACAATCTTGAGAATATAATATCTCTTTTAGTCACATGAAGTTTAATAACATTGAAGGAAAAATAATTAAATCGTATGTGAACAACCAACAATTCAAACCTATGTGATATTTTTCAAGTGTACTAATTCAATAGTTGTCAATCCGTTTTTTTTGTTTGATAATTAATTCCACAATTAATCCTGAAATTATGATTGAAAGAACTATGATTGCAGACCATAAAACTCCTATCTGAGGTTCTGACATGCCAGTTTGAAGAGTTTCTTGTATATTCTCTGTTTGTTCTGGAATGGAACGCATCATGGATTGTGCAGAATCAGCTCCCATGGGAGGAATTTCTGATCTGGCCGTTTCTGATACAGTGCCTCGATTCTGGATTAATTGAGATGAAAACCATGCTGCAATTGATACGCCTCCAAGTGTCGCAAGTCTATGGATTCTTGTAAATGAATTAAACAGAGATTTGCTTTTCTTTGCAGGCTGTGTCATTTCTGATGGAAGAATTACTATTGCAAGCTTGTCAATTGTATAATATTTCATGTCGTGCGACTTCGAGCTTTTTCCAACATTCGTAATCTTTACAACCTGAGCTGATTGCATTTTTTTTAGATGGTGGATTACCAGAGGCAAAGACATTTCTGTTTTACGTGCAATTTCATTTGCAGAAAGTGATTGGTTAAATAGCAGTTTGAGAATACTTCTACTTGAATCTGATGACAAAATCTCTCCAACTGTTTTTAGTTTCTCATCTTCCGTTGATATGATCTCCACTCTGTCAGACAAGTCTGGTATATCATCCGGATTCATTGAACCACAACTCTTCTAACTTGTATTATTAAGATTTCTGATTAAATTTCAATTTAATCAAACCTTATCTATAAAATTTCGATACGTAAATCATGAAAAAATCAAAACAACTAGTCATTGCTATGTTGACAGTTCTGGCAGTGTCTGTTTCCTTTGGGGCATTATACCCTGAGGCTGATGCACAAGAAGCCACATCAGTTCCATCATTGGAAAAGACACTTTCAGTAACCGGCATGGCAACTACATCAGTAGAGCCTGATCTTCTAACCGTTAGATTTGGGATAGAAATCCAGGAACCTACTGCACGTCAAGCACTAGAGAAAAATTCAGAAATGATGAACAAAGTAATTTTGGCACTACGATCTGTCGGAATTATTGAATCTGAAATCAGTACATCTTCTTTGGACATCTATCCAGTCTATGAATACGTCAATGACGAGTTTTTGGGAATTCAGACAAGAGAACTTGTGGGATACAACGTATCAAATATCCTATCAGTTGAAACAGAAAAACTTGACCTTGCTGCAACCATCATAGACCGTGGAGTGGAGGCAGGAGTGAACAGAGTAGACTCTGTATATTATTCACTATCGCCACAAAAACAACTAGACCTCAAAGATGATTTACTAGGACAGGCAATAGAGAATGCAAAATCAAAGGCTGATAAAGCACTGACACCACTCAACCATAGTATTATAGGAGTCAAAAGTGTCTCACTATCAGAATTTGGAATACCCTATCCACAACCCGTATTTCGAGGAGATTTTGCAGAATCTAAAATAATGTCATCATCGACTCCAGTGTTTTCTTCCGAACAAGATATCACAACATCTGTACAAATTGTGTTTCTTATCGGAAGTAACTAATTTTTTCTTTTTTCACATTTTCACGCTACAGTTTAATGCTTAATTCACATCCACCTTACTCCTCATTTAATAGGCAAGTTTTCATAGGCACATTGTAAACTCCAAATTCTATCTTGATTAAATATATGACTCTTCAAAACATAACATGTCTGAACAAGCAATTGCAAAAAAATTTCTTATTGTTGCAATATTTGTTTTATTTTCCCTCATTTTTGTAGGTGGAATTTTTGCTGCAACAAATACAATTGCAGTAAATGCAGGACAAGAACTATCATACCCTTCTTGGTTGATAATCTCTTATCTAGCCGGTCTTTCAATGATCATTCTTCCATGTACTCTACCACTTGTATTCATAATTATTCCATTAAGTATGGGAAAAGGAGGTAAAAAGGGACTTGGCATGGCATTACTTTTTGGTGCTGGACTGACAACTACAATTACATTTTACGGGTTCGGAATTGGTGCTTTAGGCCAAACGGCAGATTTAGATCAAATCTCTGTTCACATGTTTTTAATTGCGGGTATTGCAGCATTTGTTTTTGGTTTATCCCAACTCAAACTATTTGAATTAAAACTTCCATCTTATTCAGGAACTCCCAAATTTATTCAAAATAGGGGAGACTATTCCAAATCTTTTTTCATGGGATTGCTGTTAGGCAACGCCGGGGTTGGATGTCCCAATCCTATGTTTTATTGGCTTTTGATCTATATTGCAGGAAGTGGAAGCGTAGAGATTGGTGCAAGTTTAGGAGCTGTCCATGGTGTTGGCCGCGCAATCCCTCTGATTCTGTTATCCATCTTAGCAATTATTGGAGTAAATGCAACAAAAGGAATTGCTGTTAACCGCCAACGAATTGAAAATATTACTGGCTGGATGCTGATCACAATTGGCGCATTTTTGATAATCAACGGCATTCCTGGTGGGCATGAATGGTATGAAAATACAATTATTCATAATGGGTGGAACAACCTTGTTTCTACGACTGTACTACCTCCTGAATTTCATGTTGGCGAACATATACATGACTACAACTCAAAAATTCCTGAAGAATTTGCACCTCTTCTGTTTTTAGGTTTGATCATATCACCGATAGTTTGGTATTTTAGCAAGAAAAAACGGAACACATATGCATGAAAGATCCTGTATGTGGAATGGAAGTTGAAGAAAAAGGCGAATTATTTACGCATAAAGGAAAAGAATACAGATTTTGTTGCGCAACATGCAGATGGGCATTTGAGAAGAATCCAGAACAATTCATAGAATCATGAAAGTACAAATTTTAACTACCTCTGGTTGCTCAAATTGTAACGTTTTGGAAAAAATGTTAGACAAACTTGGAGTATCATATGATGTGGTTGATGTAGCCAAGAATCCTGAGTATCTAGAGAAATACCCTATTTTCACTGCTCCTGGATTGGTAATAAATGAAAAATTGGAATTTACTGGTATTCCGAAAATCGGCGAATTAAAAAATAAACTTTGTAAATGACAGGCAAGTTTTTTAGACAATACAGACTCATATTTTCAAATGACTGACTACTCCATGAATGAAAAAATGACTATCGTCCAATACGCAATAAAAAAATACGATAATGAAAATACTGTTATTAAGAAACTAAAGTCGGTGCTGGCTGAAAAAGATATTCAAAGAAGCATTGATACCCTAATTGGAACTCAAAAAGTCAGAAGAATAGGGCCTGAAACTCTTCAAAATAATGAGAGCCATACTGAACTACCTGAACTGCCTGAGAATCTTAAAGATGTAATTAACAGTCTTTAATCTAAAAATTCTTAAATCAGATATTATGCTTATTGTGATATGAACAAATTCATTTTATTCTCAAGCATTTTGACTGTGACAATTCTTTTCTCCTTTTCAATTAATTCTGTTTATGCGCATCCGCACTCTGGTCAATTAATGAGTGACAATCATGCACATGAACCACAAACTGAGATCATTCAGTTAAATGGGATGATGATACTTGAAAAGTCTACAATTTTTTTCCATGCACCAGAATCAAACACACTGCCCTGGGCATTTGTTGAGGGCAATATTGCAAATCATGTTGAAGGATATCCAGTAATAATTCAAATTTTCAGAAACAATGAGGCAGTCCATTTTGCACAGACAAATGTAGAAGCAGATGGCGATTATGAATACAAATTCAGAGTTTTAAATTCCGACAATGGAATCACGACTAAAATTTTTAATGGGGATTATACCGTTAAAATCTTCAAAGTTGTATATCTAAGTCAAAATAATATAATTTAGAATCCGCGCAGTCCCTGTGGACGCATAATTTCTGGGTGTTGCTTCATCCATTCTATTTTGTCTATCATCTCTTGTTTATCTTGAGGAAAAGTACCTTTGATGGTGTATGCGTTTGAACCATGATTTGCTCTAAAAACAATCTCATCTTTTGTATCTATCTGGCTTATCAGATCATGAAGTTCATCCAGTGACTCATCATCGTTAATTCTGATAAATTCGCCTTGATATTTCTCCAAAAATTCTTGCTTGATTCCATTCTCTAGATATAGGGTCAGGGCCCCAACATAATTTGGTGAACATGCGCTGATTACTTCTGCAGTTCCTTTGATATGTTCCTTGGAATATTTTTTTCCTCCTAGTCCCAATATTACCATGCATGACATTACATATCCCGCGTCTTTTGCCTTTTTGACTGATTTGATAATTGTTTTTGCAACTGCACCTTTTGTTACTTTTTTTAGAACGATATCTGACCCGCTCTCAATTCCTAAATATAGCATATCCAATCCTGCCTCATTCATTTTCTTTAACTCCTCTGGAGTTTTCTTTAGAATGTTCATTGGCATTGCATAACAAGAAATTCTTTCAATATTTTCAAATTTTTCTCTAATGTATTTTACAATTTTTATCATGTATTCGGAATCAAGGTTCAGCGCATCACCATCTGCAAGAAAAACTCTTCTGGCACCCGGCAAATAGTTTGCCATCATATCAATTTCAACCTTAACTTGTTCCCATGGTCTTTCAGAATATTCTTTTGATCTATACATGTCACAAAAAGAACACTCATTAAACGAGCATCCCAGTGTTATTTGGAAAATTAACGATCTTGCCTCAGAAGGTGGCCTGTACAAAGGTGCATCATAATTTAACATCATATTTTGATTCATTCAAATTTCATGATTATGTTTTTTATACTTTCTACTTGTGATTTAATCATAAAATACCTTTTAGTAGTAAATACAAAGAAATTTTATAAATTATGTCAAGTGATCCTAATGCAAAAAGATTGTTTTGGTTTGTATTTGCAGGTTCTCGTGGAGGATTAAACAGATTAAAAATAATCTCAAAATTAAAGGAAAATCCGTTTAACACTAATCAACTTGCAAATGAATTAGGTCTTGATTACAAGGCTATTCAGCATCACATCAGAGTGCTTGAAAAAAATAACTTGATTACTAGGGTTGGAGAGAAATACGCTGTAACATATTTTATCTCTACTTTTCTTGAAGTAAATATGGAGGCATTTGAAGAAATTGAAGGAAAACTGGATAAAAGTAAATAAAAGATCAAGGAATGCTTTACACTAAATGGAATCCACGTCTTTAGTTTTATCTATTGTTTCAATTGTAAATATGGGGATACTTGGAATTTTAATCTGCATCTTTGCAAAGATGTATGGCAAGACTAGAGCCCAACTTCCATTAGGTATGATCGTTGTTGCAGGAATGTTGTTTTTACACAATGTGATTGGTGCTTTAGCTTACTTTTCCATGGAAGAAATATTTTCACATGAAATATTCCCCTACATGTTGGGGGTAGGTATTGCAGAGCTTGCAGGGCTGTTGATATTTTTGAAAATAACATTAGATTAATCTTAGTTTATTTGTAACAAAAAATAATTGGAAAAGTGCTACAAGAGTATCTCAAACTTAACAAAAATATTCTGATAGCTTTTGCCGCATCAATAGTCATTTCTGCGATGATTGCGCAAATTCTTT
>JAOUNZ010000057.1 GCA_029880665.1 Candidatus Nitrosopumilus sp. | reverse complement strand
CTTGAATCAAAAATCATGGAAGTTTCAATTGATGAGGGATAATTCAAGATTGCAAGATAAAAGTAGCACGTTCGCTATGGACATCATTTAGAATGGTTTTATCAGGCAAGACAATTTTTCCAATCACATTGACAGGGGATGCAGGGGTTATTTCTCCAGGATTACCAATAGGAGTAGATCCATAAAATAAACAAATTGCTTTGCCAGTGGGCCAATACGCAACATCATTGAGTTCAACACGAGACTTTGCATTTTCTTCGGGTTGCGATATCGGGGACTTTGATGTGTAGATTTCATCACCCCACACATTCAGATCAACCGTAAAAGGCAAATGTTTTAGAAAATCGTTTACTGTATTAGGCGAATATGCATCATTGATCTCCAAGGTTATGTTTTTGGAGTTTGAAATTTTAATTTGAACCGTATGTTTCATGGTTTATCACGATCTTTGAAATAAAAAACCATTGCGAAACAGAACCCAAAACAGGGATCACTTAAGAAGCAGTACCAGCACTGCTGCAATTCCCATCAGACCTATGAAAATGAGGGCGTTTCTTAAACCATGAAACGGGATTAATTGGCTCATAAAAGAGATCACAGTTAGTGAAATTTAAAGAATATTTTGAGATTCTTAAAAATTATTTAAAAATTTAGGAAATAATGTATACATTAACATGGTTGGTTGGGAGTTGGACCCATAATTCAAATCCTATACAGGCTAAAGCATTTTTAAGATTAATTTAAGACATGTGCCTTTTTAGTGAATGGGAATCGGGGTTCATTTTGAAATAAATATCCCTTTTTCTGATTGTCAGTATGGAAATTCATGTATACGACACGTACGTCAAGGCAGCAGATGGTCATACCATGCACTTTGATGTGATAACTGGTGAAAAAGATCACGACAAAGCCATTGCATATGGCAAAGAGTGGTTAAAATCAATCGGAGAGTCCAAAGCAGAGATGACTCAAAACGAGTGCCAGTTTTGCCATTCACAAGGAGCGCCGGCACCTGTGGAACAAGCAATTAAGGAAAAAGGCTATTTTATCCAGAAAATGGAAGGCTGTCCTTAAACATTTTTCCTTTTTCTACAAGATTATGTTTTTTTAGAGCAATAGTTTTAGAGACAGTATGTCGGTAAATAAGTATTCAAGGTGGACGGTTGAAGGAGACAAGAAGACAAAATGGGTTTGCGGATGTTTCCAAACAGTAGACAATTATTTTAAATTCTGTGACTTACATGACGAGACTTTGAAGAAGGCGATTCAGTCTCAGATTGATGAACTGGATATGACGTTGATCATGGAAGATTAAATGATGCAATGTCTGTAAAGGACATGTTTCTGAAACTTCCATGATATCTCGGACCAAGTCCTAAAAAATAGATCAAGTGGTTTTGTTTCTTTTTCTGTAAGGAGAGAATGTTTTTCCCTTTAGCCCCTGCCTTACCAACTTGTTGAATCTTTTACCATGTGCAAGATATGGAAATCTCATATGAATCAATTCATGAACAATTGTATTTTCCAAAATCTTTTCATCAGGGATCTTCCTTACGTTGATGAAAACAAGATTATGTTGTAGGTATGAAACTCCGTAATACTTGTATGCGGAAGTACGTCTACCTTCAGTCATTTCTTTTGGAATTTCCAGAACTTCTTTTGTAGATAATAAAATTTGAGGTTCTGAAATAGAGAAACGACTTGAATAGATACCAATTTTTTCTAGTATTTGTAATTTTAGTTCAGGATCAAGTCTCATAGTTCTTTCTCAGACAATCTGTGTTTATCCTAAAATGTCAATTGTTGTAAGAAGTTTGGTGTATTTTCATTCTTCAAGTCATGAATTAACAGGGTCAGAAGTTATAGTAGAGTAATCACAGATCATACAGCCACCGTCTCATCATACCCCAATTATTCCATTAAATCAACTAGTCTTTGTGCTTTATTTCTAATTTCGTGAGTAATCCTGACTATCACTAGTCCTTCATGGGGTTGGCCGTACAGAGCAACGGCATTTTCAGGAGCATAAATGCAAGCAGGAAGTATCAAAAGATCCTCCTCGCCATTTACAAACAACCGGATTGGAGGCTGCATGGCAAATGCCTGTTTTATCACATCAATACTTTTTTGAGTGATTTCTGCGGCAGGGTTATCGACAGTTAGTTCAATTGCATTTGTCATTTTTGGCGACTGTTTCCTTTTTTTTCTTTTTTCCTGACCATCAATAATTTGCAATGACGGAATTAAACCAAAATCAATCATTTTCTCAGTTGTTCTGTCACCAACAGTAATGATGTACGATTTTTCTGAAAGGAATTTTTCAATATTTTTTTTATCTACATGGCTTTCAGGCAAGAGTGTACCCAATGGGGTTTTGAATTTGTCTCTAAGGGAATCAGGTAATTTCACAGGAATCGCAACTAATTAGCAGGTTTGGGGGTTGGTTCAGAACTTTCAGATGTTATCTCATCTTGCAGTTTTGCTGCAAGTATACTACATTGAGCTGCGATATTTTTCGCACTCTTTCTAAATGCAATTGCACTTGGTGAATCAGGATTTGTAATCATAATGGGTTTACCCAAATCAGAACCTGCCATGATTCCAGAGTTTAGAGGTATTTCACCTAAGAAAGGCATGTTAAATTGTTCACTGATTTTCTTTGCCCCGCCTTCACCAAATATGTAATGCTTTTCATCACAATTTGGACAGATAAAGTGACTCATGTTTTCAATAACTCCAATAATTGGAACGTTCAGTTTTTCGAACATTGAAACTGCTTTTACTGCAACATTACTTGCAACATCTTGAGGAGTTGTAACCACAAGAATCCCAGTAATAGGAATTGTTTGTGCAAGGGTTAACGGTATGTCACCAGTTCCAGGCGGCAAGTCTACAATAAGATAATCTAAATCAGACCAGTTAGTATCAACCAAAAATTGTTTTAAGATTCCAGATATGATAGGGCCACGATAAATTGCTGCTTGATTTGATTGGTCTGCAAAAAAACCAAAAGAGACTACTTTCAATCCGTGAGATTCCGCCGGTTGAAGTTTGTTGTCTTCAACCTCCATGAAGCCATCTTTCATTCCCAACATCAATGGAATGCTAGGACCATAGATATCAGCATCAAGTAATCCAACTTTAGCTCCTGTTTGAGATAATGCTAATGCCAAGTTCAATGAGACAGTGGATTTTCCAACACCGCCCTTTCCACTTGCAACACCGATGATATTTTTAACAGATGCCATGCCAGTGTCTGCCTCAAGTGAACGGCCCTCCATAACTTTTGCAGTTACTTTCATATCAAAATTTTTCAGATCAGTAATTTCTCCGATTACTTTTCTCACATCATCCTCAATTTCTACATTGAAAGGACATGCAGGCGTTGTCAATTCCAGAGTAAATTTTAGATTACCATTATTAAGTTCCAAATCTTTGATCATACCCATTGATACAATATCTTTTTTCAGATCAGGATCAATTACAGTGCTAAGTTTTTCAAGAATTTGGTCTATTCCTACCATTGCGTCAAAAAGTCATTCTACATTATTTAAACATAAGTCAGAGATGGAAAGAAGCTGTGATTTATTTGTAAAAATAGCAAAATCTTTGAAAATCCAAGCCCAAATCACCTAAACATTCATAAATTGAAATTCAAGAAAAATAGTACATTTGTTTTCTATATCTACCCTAGTTGATGTCGTAAGGATTCCTCCAAGCTTATTTGGAACCACACTCAAAAAGGCTGCTGTAAACATCCTCAAAGAAAAGTATGAGAGCATGATTAATGCAGATTTAGGATATATCATCATGATTTTAGATGCCAAAGTTGACGAAATGGGGAAGATGATTGCAGGGGACGGTGGAACATTCCATAAAGTTGAGTTTGAGGCATTGACATTTTATCCAAAATTACAAGAAATTGTTCAAGGGGAAATTGTAGACATTACAGACTTTGGAGCGTTTGTAAGAATTGGCCCAACTGACGCATTACTTCACTTGTCACAAGTGATGGATGATTACCTCAAAAGTGATGTAAAGTCTGGAATGATTTTAGCTAGTCAAAGTGGAAGAACACTCAAAGTTGGTTCAACACTTCGGGCAAGAATTACTGCAGTGTCATTAGGTAAGGCAGCAGCAATGGGCAAGATTGGAATCACATGCAGGCAACCATTCCTTGGTGCAGAGGATTGGATTAAAGAAGAAATAAAGAAAGCTGGTGGAGGAAAGGAAGAACCAGCAAAGAAAGAAAAAGTAGAGGCAAGTTAAGATGGCACGAGAGATGGCATGTCGCAAATGCAAACATGTGACAACTCTTAAAGTGTGTCCAAATTGTAAGTCATCCGATTTAACACCAGACTGGAACGGGGTTGTACTTGTAGTCGATCCGACAAACTCTGAAATCTCAAAGACACTTGGAATCACAAAGAAAGGCAAGTATGCAATCAAGGTCACATAGAGAATTCCCAAATATTTAAAGTCATACTAACGATTGATCACATGTTGACATTTAATTCAAAAAAGCAGCTATTACAATTTCTTGCAGAAGACATTGGCAGAGGAGATATCACAAGTGCTCTTTTGCCAAAGAAAAAGATAACCGCCAGGATCATTTCAAGAGAGAATGCAATTGTAGGAGGTGCATCTTATGCAAAAGAAATTTTCAAACTAAAGGGATGCAGTTGTATCATTCTGAAAAAAGATGGTTCCAAAATAAAGAAAAACGAAATTTTGATGACAATTACTGGGGACGCAAGAGAGATCCTCACATGTGAGAGAACTGCATTGAATTTACTTACAAGAATGAGTGGGATTGCAACTCAGACAAACAATATGGTCAAGAGGATTCCAAGTAAAACAAAAGTATATGCCACAAGAAAAACAGCCCCAGGATTAAGGTATTTTGACAAGGAAGCAGTGGAAATTGGAGGAGGTAAAAAGCATCGACTAAGACTAGACGAGATGGTGATGATAAAGGATAATCACATCATAATAGAAGGATCATTGCGAACATTAATTAGAAAAGCAAAGAAAAAGCACAAAAAATTTGAAGTTGAGGTTGAGAACACTCCAGATGCAGTTCTTGCTGCAAATGAAGGTGCAACAATAATAATGCTAGACAATTTTACTCCAGAACAGATTAGAAAGACAATTCAGGCTCTCAAGAATAAAAAATTACGAAACAAGGTAATGTTAGAGGCATCAGGAGGAATTAATTCCACGAACATCTCAAAATATGGAAAAACTGGAGTTGATATTATTTCAGTTGGCAGCATCACAAACGCAGTCAAAGGAATAGATATGAGTTTAGAGATTTAGTTCGAGATTAAAAGACACAATTACACTAAGATATTAAAACTAACCTTGTAATTCTTTAATTATAGATGCACGTTTTTTATGTAATTCGTTTAAATTGTATTCTAGTCGTCTCAGAGTTTCTGCAATTACATTATTGTCTGAATTACCGTCTCTGAGATGCTTGCAGATTCTTTATGTTTTTCTAGTTTTTTGATTCTTTGATCTGTCTTCAGAAGTGCTTTTTCTAGTGCTTCCCAGTATTTTTCAAAATTCAAACTTTCTACAACAGTTATGAACTTGAGCCTATTGAGGATAGAAACTAAGGGCTAACGTATCAACATTTTTGAAAATTACAAGGTAGAAAAGAAATCAATGTACACCATGAATGATTATCAGTTTTATTAGAACACTTGATTGAGTAATAACAAGTATAGATGTTGAAGAGTGACTAAAGATTTTAGAATATTCAAAGTCAAGATGAAATTATGCATATTGTTTATATCAGTGGATTTTAACCGAGATTTGCCGTTACAAGGTTTGTAGGCAAAACCTAGTTGTGTAATGACATACGGAAAGAAAAACCTACACACTGTTCAAAACAAGTTTAACATTCAAAAGACAATTCATCTAACTGAAACTCGCTTTTTAGGACTTTTTCGCGCAGGTTTTGCAGGTTTACCATTTTTCAGTTTTGATTTATCAGTAGATATACTCGCACCTTTTTTCTGAGCCTTACGTCTTGCATCGTTTCTTGTTTTTTCGTCTTTTTGTAGTTTTTTTAATTTTTCAGAATCAACTTTTCTAGTTTTATCAGATGTCATGTAACTGGTAAGATAATTCTAGTAATTTAACATGTCGAAGAGTTTTAGTGTTTTTAAATTATCTTCCAGGTCGTTTGAATCCTTGTTTGATATTACAGTTTGATGATGAAGCTTTTTGAATTTTTTTATATACTTTTGTCATTTTATTTTTGGTTTTGTCAGAATCTATAACTATGAAGACTTTTGGGACAGACGGATTCATATGATTCTCAGTGTAAATGATGTTAGAAGAAGAAGTTTTTACTTTCTTTTTACTTTTTGGCTTTTTATCAACGTGGCTTTTTTTTGTCCATTTAATGTTACTCATATTGGATGAAGAAGATTGTGCAATATTGAAATCCACTAGGCTGCCCATAGGCTATTCAGACATATTGCAAACTTAAGCCTATTGAAATTAATAGTTCAGATCATTAGATACAGTCTTGTTTTTAGGATCAATATCTTATTTTCTCACAATAAATTGCTCATTTATTCTCGCCTATTTTCTGTCAAACACGTCTTAAAGCAAAACAGATACATCGT
>JAOUNZ010000056.1 GCA_029880665.1 Candidatus Nitrosopumilus sp. | reverse complement strand
GTATCTTTATAATTCTTGTTCATCTGTTACCAACTGTCCGTAGTAAATCACAGTTGCATCCATATCCTCATTACTTAATGCAAGATTGAGTGATTGACCCCCGCCAAAACACCACCCAATAGAGCCAATATCCTCTATAGAATAGTTTTCAATTAAGAACGTTGTTGCAGAATTCATATTTTGTACTCCTCGCTTAGAATCGTACGTGGAAATCAACTGTCTTGCTTGTTCTGAAGTGGTTGCAACTTTTCCATCATAAAGATCGACTGCCAATACAACGTATCCGTGGGATGCAAGTTTGTCTGCCATCTCTTTGATGTTGTCATTTAGCCCCCACCATTCATGAATCATCACTATTCCAGGATAGTTTCCATCAATTACAGGCTTTGACAGGTAACCACTTGTATCATCAAAATATGTTACAGTTTCAGATTCTGTCATAAATTCGCCAAGTGCAAAAATCCCGGAGTTATTGTTCTCATATTTATGATCTGGTAAAATGTGAATTGCCCACCCTCTTAGAATTAATTTTTCAACACTAGGGGGATTCAGACACGCAGGTAATCCATTTGATTGTTTTAGAACAAGGGTTTTTCCTTCAGTGCAAGTTACATTAAAAGGAGACACACCATAAGAAATTTGTTTTAAAGGTGGTGGAAAATATGCAATGGAAGATATGGTTATTGGCGTAGGCGCTTTGATCTCAGAGCATAATTTGTCCCCACAACTTTGATCAGACATTACTCCCAACAATGGCTTTTCATATACAACATTAGCTGACACCGTAGTAGGTAGAAATGCAGACAATAACAAAACTAAAGAGATGGAAAGAAATGACGCTAGGTTCAGATTCATAATTAATAACAATCTATTACGAAATAGAATTTAAAGGATCTTTTAGATATGAGGAAGAAATCTAGCCAGGAATGGAATTATCAAATATCACTATAGGGACTATTGTTGTATCCATAGGGATTGTAATGATTTTTGTTGGAAATTATTTCAGTGAAAAACAGGCATCCTTCATGTAGTGATATATTTCATGGTGTCCTTTGTAATTTTTGGTGGTGTCGTATTGCTATTTTCATATGATAAGACACCTGTATTTTAAAAAAATTATTTGCTTAGGAACTTATCTTGGTTTGCAGCGTGGTCTTTTACATTATGTTCCATTAGCTCAGATTGAACCTGAGTTTTAAACTCACATAGTTTGCAAGAATATGTCTTTACAATGATGTTTTTTGCTTTTGATGCTGCACGTGCCACAATGATTGTCAAAATGACTGCAATTATAGTAATAAAAATTGCATAAACAAGCATTAGACCTATACCTGTTCTTGAGTCCCAAAAAGTTCCTTAAACAATAATTTAATCGCATCATTCCATGCAAGCGCAGCGACTAGACCAAATGCAGCAGCAATCAATGCTGCAATCTTATCTAGAATTTCCTGTTTGATTGAATTAGGCTGTTCATTATCCGCCAAGATATTTCTAAGAATCTTTCTTGTCTGGAATATTAAAAGATACATCTAAAGGCAATGTGCCGCGAATTTATACGACATTCTAAATTTTGGCAAGTATTTTTTTCTTTTTTTCTTGAAACTCTTTATTTGTTATAATTCCAGCTTTTTGCAAGTCTCCGAGTTTCTTTATCAAATCCAATTCTTTTTGTGAAGAATTAAGATTCTTCCCAGCATTGATGCCAATTCTTATTCCTGATTTAGTTTTCTTTCTTAATTTTGAACCTATGCTGAAGCCTTTTTTAGAGATTGCTTCACTAAAATGATACCCTCTTTTTTTTGCATGTTGAATTACTTTTTCAGACTTTTCTCTAGTAATATCATCTAAAATCTTGTGCTTTTTTGCCATCTTGCTTAATTCATGGGTTTTCTTTTGTGCAAAACGTGCTTGGATCTTTAGATCTTTGATGATCTCATCTTTTGTTTTACGCTTGAATCGTCTCGTATATTCTTCAATAATTAAAACAGGAAATGGACTGTACTCTACATCAAGATAGTACTTGATTATGGTGTCATCAGGAAGGGCTTTCAGATACTCTTTAATTGATTTCTCTGATCTTATTTCCACACGTTTTATTCAATATGATCTCATAAAAAGATTCAACAATGAATTAAACCCATTAATGGTATGAAATTCATCTGAAATAGTTCTACTTGTCAATTGCATGTTGATCTAAAATGCCAATGCATTCGTGAAGTGCAGTGTTGTCTGAAATTGCCTCTGTCTCTTGCAGATTAAATTCCTGGTTTAGTTGTTGATCGTATTCTACCAGATCATTTTGATATGTATTACATGCTGAACGTACCAGTCTCCAATAATAGTATCCCTTGTTCATTTCAGCCTTCATTTGATCATGTTCCAAATTGAGAATCCTTGAAAGATTCTCATAGTCGCACTTGTATCCATCAAATTTTGCCCTTACAATTGCAGGCAGCTCTTGATACCAATCACGTCCCTCATTTGTTTTTTCAACATTGTGAATTTTTTGTAATTGATATACAACAGATTCTCTAAGAATATCTAAAATATCGTTTGTTTCAAGCAGTTTCATCAATTCTGGATTTATCATGATGATTGTCTAATGATTACAGAATTAAGCGTATTGTTTTAGATCTCATTTTTGAGAATAGAGGCTTTTCTTTTATTAACAGCATATCTTAAGGAAAGAGGATGAAGATTGCAAAACCTGACACTCAAGAAAATACGTTGCTTATAGGTTTCCCAAGCAATGGGCTTGTAGGCACTTTTTCAATATCTTATCTTATTCATCATCTGAAAATGAAATCAGTTGGGGAGATTGAGGTCGCAGATATTCCGGCAACTTTGTTTGTAGAAGGAGGGGAGATTCTTGGACCAATTAGAGTTTACAATAAGAAAAATATCTTCATTGTCATATCGGAGGTGCCGTTTAATCAATATCTGGCAGAAGGATTTGCTTATGCATCCCATGAGTTTTGCCAAAAAAACGGAATCAAAAAAATAATCATTGTAAGTGGAATGGGTGCCGTGAATCCATCAAAAGAGACTCCGAAAATATATGGCCTTGTAACTGATCAAGTATTGGAGAACATTCTATATAACAATGAAATTCCAAAATTTTTAGAAGGGAGTATTTTTGGAGTAGATGCTGCCATAATCTCTGTTTTCAGAAAATCAAAGATCCCAGCATTAATACTGTATGCAGAGTGTCACCCATTCTTTCCAGATCCAGAAGCGTCAATTATTGCAATAGAAACACTTGCAAAAATTTTGGATGTACCAATAGACACACAAGATATTCAAGACAGAATGGACAAGCTTAGGATACAATATAGGAATTTGATGGATGAAACAATCAGAACACTACAGCACAATCAAGAAAAAGGTGCGAGGACCCCTCAAATTTACAGGTGATAATTATGAGAAACAACGAATTCGAATTTAAAATGACCCTTCCAATCATCACGCCATTGTTAGACGATATTGAGCAAAGAATTCTTTCACCACTTTCATGTCTAAGGGAGTATGACAATTACTGGCTGGTAGAATTTGATCTTCCAATGGTTGGTAAAAAAAACATCAATGTCACTTTTAATCAAAATACTATTGCCGTAGAAGCAAAGCTAAAAGAAAAATATTCTGAAGAAAAACTAGGCAAAATTACAAAATTTGAGTATTTTAAAAAATCTGTGTCATTGCCTGGGGAAATAGTTGGTAAAAAAATTACGTCCAAGTTTGAAAAAGGAAGATTGGAAATTAAAATTCCAAAAAAGATCGATGGAACATCAATCAAAATCAACTGAAAGTCAATTGATTAGTCTTGATTTTCATAATAAATTCGAATCACTTTATCAACCACATCGTTGGTGTTGCAATCTCTTTCAGCACTAATGAGAAGTAAATGCTCATCTCCCAAATAAAATGAAAATCGCTTTACCTTGTCATATTCAGCCAAAGTATAGATGGTTTTACCAAGCCATTTTGACATGTCCTTTCGTGCCTTCCAATCTAGAACAGAAAGATTGACTAACTCATTTTCTGCATGCTCTGAAAGTAAATTTTTTAAACCTTTTCTCATGCCCCCGCCCACATGAGCTGCCCATTCATCATAGACCGTGGCAAATCTGATCTTAGGTTCTGCCTCTAAAATTTGCGAACAAAATTTTTCATAATCCAATAATTCTGTATTAAATGTGGAATTATTAGAGTTTTGGATATCTATGATTTTTAGCAGACAAGTTAGACACACTTGAAATCTTGTTTTAAATATTATGTTTGACTGGAAAAAGCAGATAGGGTTATTTTAGAAAAGCCAGAGCTCTGACAATATCTGTTTTACTGATGATTCCGATGATGTTTCCATGTCCAGATAAAACACCTGCTCCGTTGATATTTTTCTCCAACAATAATTTGCCTGTTTTTGCTAAATCATCATCATAATCCACTGAAATAATGTCTGTATTCATTATCTCATCAATCTTAGTACTTCCACCAAAACCTGAATTCGATATGAATCCCTTTCTTGGAAAAATTACCGAGATTACAGGATCTGTATTGTCTAATACGTCCTCTTGTTCACCTAATGTAAGTGCAAGTTTGAACAAATCTCTAAACGTTACGATTCCAACTGGGACTTCGTCATGATTTCGTATTATCACCCGTGAAATTTTTTCATTGATCATTTTTAACACTACTTCATACAGAGGGGTGTCAGAATATTGCCAAGCATAGTATGGAGACATGTATTCGCCTACAATTTTTTCTCCAGAATGGGTTTTAGTGAAATATCTTACAAGATCGGTTTTTGTCAATATGCCCACAATGTCATTATTTGACGTAATCGCCAATGAGCCTATTCCGTTTTTCAACATTATGTTGGCGCATTCATCAAGTCCTGTTTTCTCATCAACAGAAATTATTTTTACTGCTATTTCAGATAAGGGAACTTCGTCTAGTTTTCGTTCACTGTTATCTGTGAGTAAAAAAAATCCTAAATCCTTTTCAGTTACAAGTCCTGTGATTTTTCCATTATCTGTTATTAAAAGACGGCTTTTTCTCTCATCAATAATTTTCTTTAAAACATCAGCCAGATTTGAATTAGATTTGATAGTTCGTGGAGTGTTTAGGTAATCTTTGGCAATTTTCATGATTTCGTTTATTCTCTTCAGTAATAAAAAATACGAGGCAATTTCCACGACTGAAAATCAAAGCACCGTTCTAGAAATCAATTCAAAATTGACGATTGGCATGTTTTGTTAGTAAGATAAAGAATCATGTTTTATGATTATGTGAATGCTAATTTTGATTTTTATGACTAAAACTGAACCATGATCGCATTAGCAAAGCAAATTGTTCCAAAAATTCGATAACATGTAGAATTGTTATTGACTTGACGTCATCAATTAACGAAAGAAACAACTAATTTAGAATTTCTTTACCCTGTAAGTAGAATCACAAATGAATGAAACAACACAAACTCAAATCAACTTGGGTGATTACAACAAACCACAGGAACAAACCAAAGCCATAGGAATCGGAAAGATTTCAGGTAAAGTCATTAACATAAAGGATTTTCGAACTAACAGGGGTAAGCCGTCACCATATACCCCAAAGGATGCAATTGGAGAAGACGGAATGACAGACTATAATGTTATAGACACTGTGGAGACATTTGACGTGAACAATCAACATGTACGTTCCTTTTTTGTAACGCCTGCAATAGTCAAGCAGATTCAAAGAGTTCCAAATTATCAGTCAGCATTGGCTGCAGGGAATGTGTTTGGACCCTGCAAAGTAGGACAAAAAAGATCTGCAAAGACTAATGCATACTATTGGTGTCTTCTCTTCCCTGGTGAAGAAGGCTATTAGTCTTTTTTAAAATTATGATATTTTAAAACTATGATATTTTAAAACTATGATATTTTAAAACTATGATATTTTAAAACATACGTCATCCTGACTAGTCTAAAACGCTGATGATTCTAGATTTTCATCTTGGAATAGCCTGCTGGATGGTGGAACTGTTTAAGGACTATAGGCGGACCCGACCAGGTCACACACTGATCACTATCGAATCCTAGAATAATAACGCAGAAAGCTTATTGGAGTGCTTTCAAACTCCTACCAATTTTTTTCTGATTCTGGTATTATGTTACTTAAAAATTCAAATCGGATGGTGTCCGTGACCTACAAGGAATGGACCGTGAAGTTTTTTGCCCAATCTTTGCATTTTGTTGTCTGGTAACCATCATTATTTTTTCTATGTTTTCTAAATGTAGATACATCTTGAAAAAGTTTACTTATTGATACTTTTGGTTCAAATTTCGCTGGGAGCACAATGTGTTGGGGGATATAGTTAAGGGTTATTTTATCAGACCCACGTGTAAATATAGGCAGTGTCAGGAATTTTGTATCAAATTATACATCTCAAATAAACGAATATGTGTTTTAGATGTCAAATACACTGGAAAAAAATCGGACAATAGTTGCATATAGAGTAATCAAAACAGATGCCAGAACAAAATGCTATAAAAAATATTTTTATTATTCAGTCATTCGGTGAGATTTCCTGAGATAATTGTTATGTGATAGAATGTTTTGTCCAAACTTGTCCAAGAAATGTCCAACAATGTCCAGATATTGT
>JAOUNZ010000249.1 GCA_029880665.1 Candidatus Nitrosopumilus sp. | reverse complement strand
ATGTGCTGATTTTTGATGCTCTCTTAATTTCTCAATGTTCTCAAAACCCTTGTGACACAAATAACATTTTGGTTTATGTTCGTCTACAAGTGGGAGTACCATGATATTTCTATCCTGACTGACTACTTATCTCTTGAGACTAAGGAATATATCATAATGAGCAATACATTGTAGCATGTTAGAACAGCTAGTCAAGGACTCTCAAGCCCTTGATCGTGCCCTTGCGGGCGAGGAACTCTCTTACAAGGATGGTCTGGAATTAATGAATTATGATAATCTACATTTGCTTGCAGCTGTTGCAGATGATACTCGAAAAAAACTGGTTGGCGACACTGTCACATTTGCAGCCTCGTATTACATGAATTATACTAATGTATGTGCAGCTAGTTGTCAAATGTGTGCATTTTACAGAAAAGACGGTGCAGATGATGCATATACGCTAACCCCACAAGAAATTGAACAAAGGGTTGGAATTGCAAAACAAATGGGTGCAACCGAAGTTCATATTGTTGGAGGTTTTCATCCAAAACTCCCATTGGAATATTATGAAGACATGATGAGAGTAATCAAAAAAAACCATCCTCAACTTAACATCAAAGCATTAACTGCAGCTGAAATCTTCTATTTATCCAAATTGACAAAAAACTCCACTAAGGAAATCTTGGCCCGTCTGAAAGATGCAGGTCTTGATTCCATGCCTGGCGGTGGAGCAGAATTGTTTCATCCTGATATCCGAAATAAGATTGTACGAGGAAAATGTACTGGACAACAATGGCTTGATGTGATTGAAGAGGCCCATGGCATGGGAATCAACAGTAATGTGACTATGCTTTACGGCCATATAGAAAAACCTGATCATATAATTGATCATCTTGTTAAAATCCGTGAATTGCAAAAGAAGACTCAAGGGTTCTTAACCTTAATTCCTTTAAAGTTCAGTCTTGACAATACGGAGTTAGAGCAAGAACATCTAGTAAACAATGAATGCTCTTCTGTCTATGATCTGAAAATCATTGCACTTTCAAGATTAATGCTTGCAAATGTCCTAAACAATATCTCTGTATATTGGGTTGCATATGGTAAAAAACTTGCACAAGTTGCTCTGTCTAATGGTGGTAATGATCTAGTTGGAACTGCATTTTCTGAAGAGATTTACCGTGCAGCAGGGAAGCCCACTACCTCGACAGTTGAGGAATTGGCAACAATGGTAAAAGAGATAGGCCGCTCTCCTGCTCAAAGAAGCACTCATTTTAAAATACTGAAAAAATTCTAATTCATCTGTCTTCTAATTGAATCTAATTTTTCTTCCATTTTGAGATCTTTATCTTTTCTTGAATCAATTTTGATTATTGCCTCCACTCTTGCAATCCCTAAATTGTGGACTGTTTCTATCATTTTTGTTGTGGCGTTATTGATGACATCCATGTTGTCTGACTCTAAGATTGTCCCCATTGAATTAATCTCAAATCTGAGATTTTCTGTATTCTTGATTGATTCTATTGCTTTTGCAATGTAAAAACTTGCACTAGTAGTGCGTGTTGCTATTGGATATATGCTAATCTCTGCTTGGATCAATTGATCTTATGATGTTGATTTGAGATTAAAAAGCTTGGATCATTCTATGGGCTTTTTTTCTTCTCTTTTTGCACTGTCTTTTTTTCTTTTAGTGCCAAAACTAATAAGTACTAACAAAAATCCAACTCCTATTAAAATTCCTGACAATGTATTGAAATCCTGATTTTCTTGCTGAGCAATCAACAATTCTATTGTCTCTTCCTCTGTCATTCCTGCTTGACCTGTTGGTAATGTCTCACTGATGCTTACAACAAGTATTATTCCAATAACCATCATTGCAATCCCGCCTCCAAACATCCTTTTATCCACAAGAATCATTTCTTATGATAATTCAACTTCATCATATATTAGGCATGCTTGATTTTTAGATATCTGACTACATTATCGTACTGAAATCATAATGATTCTTTCTCTTATTGATACCCGTCCC
>JAOUNZ010000247.1 GCA_029880665.1 Candidatus Nitrosopumilus sp. | reverse complement strand
CAGAAAACTTGTCAATATAATCCTCTGAAAGAAAATAGTCTTTGTGGAATCCCTGATGAATTGTAACTCCAGATACTGCAAGAGTATCAGAGTTAATGTGGACATGTTTAACTTTTCCATACTCGATTCCCTCCCTATCAATCACTTTTTTTCCGGTGAATGTGTCGGCAGTTATTATATTTGCAGGCATTCCTTCGAGTTTTGCGGACATGGCATACCATCAAAAGATTTGCTTATGATACCAAATATCAGAAATTTCTATCAATGAGGTTAAATTACTTGACAGACGAAAATTGCTCATGGAGATAAAAGAGGAGTCATTCATATCAATTCTCATTACAAAAGGAAGGACAACAGGCAGGCAACACGCAGTCATGCTACGTGCAGTGAATTATGAAGGGAAAATTTACTTTTCTAGGCATAGACCAGACGGGGATTGGTTCAAAAATGCAATAGAGAACCCGGAAGTACAAATCGAATATAACGATACAGTATTTGCAGGAATTGCAAAATTAGTCGCAGATGAAAAATTAAGTGAAAAAATTTCAGAGTTAAAATACCCAGGAGAGAGAAAAGCCAAAGAAAAAAGGGTTACGATTCAGGTTACATTAAACCATATCTAAGCGATGTTGATTTCAGTCACCCGTCAAAAAGTCATAAACATGCATCTAGTGGTATAAAATAATCATGCCTAGATTGTTTGGTAAAATTACAATTTAACTAAACCTTTTATCCAGAACTATCAAATAATAACAATCACTAAATTCTGGCATTAAGAAGCAGGAAAGTGAGGAGTAAAAATGAATTCAAAAATAACAATTCCAATAATAATAGCCATTTCGGTGATAGTTACAGCAGCAATAACATACGCCATTAGCTTTGAGCAGGAACCTCAAGTGTTACAGAAAGTCACACCTGAAATCATCTACATTGAAAAAGAAACTTCAGAATATTTTGGAGGAACTCATGATGTCAAAAAAATAGGGTCGCAAGACGAATTAAAGAGCATTCTTAAAGCATCAACATCACTTTTTGAAGGACAGTTTTTTGAGGATAGAATAGTTTCAACCAGAATGATGACAGAAAATGCCGCCAGAGAATCAGACGGGTTTGTAGGTGCTCCAATACCTGCTGCAATCCCTCAAGGTGCAGTAGACAAGACAGGATCCGTAGGTTCAGAGCATTCAACCACTAATGTTCAGGTTGAAAACGTAGATGAGCCAGACTATCTTAAAAATGATTCAAAGTACGTGTACATTGTATCACAAAACACACTTTCAATTATTGATGCATATCCTGCAGAATCAGCAAAGATTGTTCTCAAAATCGCATTAGACATAGAATCACAGTATATTCAAAATATGTTTCTAAACAAAGACAGATTGATAATATTTTACAACGGTCAAAGCGACGATGAAATTATTCCACAATACGACTTTGTTCCAAGAAGATCATATAGTTCAGTCACGCATGCGCTAATAGTAGATGTCTCAGACAAAGAGAAGCCAACAATTCTCAAAGATTATTCAATTGATGGTTATTTCAGTGATGCCAGAATGATTGGAAACTATGCATATTTTGTGACAAACAGCAACATAGACTATCAATATCCAAAACTTCCAGTAATAATGAAGGATTCAGTCAGAATCATGACGCCAGAAGCATTCTATTTTGATAACATAGAACAGTTTTCAAACTTTAACACGCTGACTGCCATAGACATATTCGGAGACACCATTAATTCGGAGACATTCCTAATGGGATATACTGGATCCATCTATGTGTCAGGAGACAACTTTTACCTGACATATCAGCAAAATATGCCATTTGGGTTTTATGAGAGTTCATCAAGAGATAGATTCTTTGATGTCATAGTCCCGCTACTGCCAACTGACATACAAGAAAAGATCAAAGCAATAAAAAATGATGTATCAATTAGTTCATCTTTACAGTGGATTAAGATTTCAGAGCTAATGCAAAGATCATACAACGAAATGGACAAAAATGAA
>JAOUNZ010000248.1 GCA_029880665.1 Candidatus Nitrosopumilus sp. | reverse complement strand
AGATGCCCAAAACCAACCATGCCTGGAATCATGTCTTTGGAGGAATTGCAAACCTGTTTTGAGGGTTCTGATGGTATTCTACTGGCAGCATTGCATCTTTTTGTCTGCCCGTAAGGATTCCTACTACCACGTCATCTTTTTTGATGATGCCTTGGTTCATCAGCTTCTTGATCCCGGCAACGGAAGCCCCTGATGCCATCTCGCAATCAAACCCGTTCAGACCTACAACTGACATGCCATCCAACATCTCTGAGTCTGAAACGGTGGTTGCAACGCCATTGGAAAACTCTAATGCGCGTAGGCCTTTTAAGATGTTTGCAGGCCTTCCGATCTGAATCGCAGTTGCCTTGGTTTTTGGCCTCAAGCCTTCCTTGTCCAAGTGATTGTAATATCTTGAAATTAATTCCGTATTGGGGGCTCCTTTATTCCATCTGAGTTTCTCGCCTTCAAACGCCCCGTTATACAAATCAGACAAAGTGCTTGCGCCTTCAGAATTTATGACTGCCATTCTTGGAATTTTTTTGATCCAGCCCCATTCATGCAATTCCATCAATGCTTTTCCGCAACTTGAAATGTTTCCCAAAGCTCCTCCCGGATAAACAATCCAATCCGGGACTTCCCAGTTAAGGTACTCCAATGCTCTAAACGGAATTGTCTTCTGCCCCTCAATTCTAAATGGATTGACAGAGTTTACCGTATACCCTTCACGGTTTTGCGCATCCTCTAGTGACTGTTTTAGCGCATCATCAAAATTCCCGTCAACTTGTATTATTTGAGCTCCAAACTGATATGCCTGACTTAGCTTTCCTGGAGCAATTTGTCCTGCGGGAATGTACACGTCACAGTTTATTCCCTCATTTGCTGCAAACATGCCTGCTGATGCCGAAGTGTTCCCTGTTGATGCACAGACGATTTTTTTTGCCCCGACCATTTTTGCATGTGTGACTGCCGTTGCCATACCGTTGTCCTTGAAAGACCCACTTGGGTTGTATCCTTCAGGCTGTAGCCACAAATTGTTGTTTGATATTCCTACAAACCCTGCAACTTTTGACATTTGGTATGGCTTTGACTGTCTTCCCTCTGCACCATCAAGCGATACAAGATATCTTGAGCATTCTTCTAGGTTCTCAGTATCAATCTGACAAAAATTCAACAACTCTCTAAACCTCCAAACACCGCTTTCATTGAAAATACTGCCTTGAGGATTTCTTCTGCTGTAAAAAACTTCTTTTAGTGTCACTGGAGGTTTGTTCTTGTATTTTACATCTAACAGGTGGCCCTTCTCACATTGTACGTTTGTACTTTCAATTGAGTACTCTAACCCACACTGAGGGTCAATACACTTTAGAAAAGCATCACCTTGCATTGTCATATGCCTGATTTGTGATAATTTAAAGCAAATGTGCAATTACACAACCCAGTATGTTCTCCCTAAACTATAGATTGGATAAATCTTGAAATTTTTTTTATGGTTACTTATAATGAGCATCTCAAAAACATCCTCTTTCAGGTATTGTCTTCTTATCATACTCTCAGGGAAATCAAAGACAATCCTGGAGATCTTGAGATTGTCAGGAAGGAATTGCTCAAAATTAATGGATTCATTAAAGTAATAACTAACAATATTGATTCAAAAAATATACAATCTTCTGACTTTAAGCCACTTCAATCTAAATTCAGGCATTATTTAGAAAATTATTTCTTTGAAAAAGAAATCGAAACAATGACTCCTTTATACTCAAACGATCTAGACAGGGTAAAAAATATGAGATTGAAGATACTTGAATCCCTTGAGGACAAAAAAATGATGGATGACGTTGGAGACATGATTGAAAAAATATGACTGATGAGAAAAAATGCGTTTTGTGCGGATGTAAAGATCACAGGTTATTTGGTTGCTTTAGGCACATCTCAAAGCAATGCACTTGCCATAATCAAAATAAATGACTTTTCAAAACTATTTTGCTTTAGTACCTGATCTTACATGGAAATTTAAACAGCATTTGCAT
>JAOUNZ010000246.1 GCA_029880665.1 Candidatus Nitrosopumilus sp. | reverse complement strand
GGATGAAAATGAGAAACAGATTTTGCAGATGGCTCATACATATGAAGACAGGCCTGATGAGTTTGTCAAAAATTTGGATGGCTTGTCAAAGCAGGCAAACACGTCTCAGGAGGAAAAAGGAGCATGTTTTTGCGAATTGGCATCTTGCTCTATGAGAATTCATATTTTTTGCTGGCAATACACGTGTTGGAGCATGCGTTGGATTATTTTGTAAAATATGGCGACAAGTCAGGCGAGGCAAGATGCTATGCCAACATCGGCGCTGCATACCATTCCCTGTCAGAATACCAGAAGGCGATCGAGTATCAAGAGAAGGCGCTGGTGATAAAAAAAGAGGTTGGTGACAGGAATGGTGAGGCTATATGCTACCAAGACCTCGGCAATTCATACCATTCTTTGTCCCAGTATGCCAAGGCAATCGAATTCCATGAAAGGGCGCTGGTGATATTCAAGGAGATTGGAAATAGAAGTGGCGAGTCTGCATGCTATACCAATCTCGGCCTTGCATACCATTCTTTATCCCAGTATGCCAAGGCAATTGAATTCTATGAGAAGGCGCTGGCTATATTCAGGGAGATTGGAGACAGGGGAGGGGAGGCTGCATGTTACACAAACCTCGGCCTTGCATACAATTCTTTATCCCAGTATGCCAAGGCAGTCGAGTATCATGAGAAGGCGCTTGTAATCAAAAAAGATATTGGCGACATTACAGGAACTGTGAGCAGTTTGGCAGCAATTGCCATTTCTTTATTGAGACTTGGCAAAAAACAAGAGGCCATGTCTAATGCAATTCAAGCAAGAGAAATGCTGGCAGAGATGCAAAAAAGGACAGGCCAGAAGTTGCCCTTATCTGACATAATGGAGCAGATCATACTAGAGTTGAAGAAATAGGCTGATTGCAAATCCAAAACAGCCGTATGAGATTATCTGTGAAACTCATACGGGATAATCAGTCGTCATGAAGCATCATGCAGGTAGATTGTTGTTTGCAGCGGTATTTTGATTCTAAATTGAGACATTGGCAGATGATCAATCGGCAGTACATCTGATTTGCTGGTGCTGTTTTTGGCATTGTGAAATCGGTGTTTGGAACTTCAATGAGTTGTTCTAGAATCGTGTATGTGCAAGTTGTTCCACAAGGTGGCAAGTATTTGCGGCATTGCCTGGATGTTATTGGGCATTTTCCCTAGATAAGTATGGAATTATTGGATCTTTTTGGACATTTCTTGGACCCATCAAATATTTCTTGGACAATACTGGCATGTCCAGGCTTTTCCTTGGACATTTTTGGACAATATCTGGACAAGTCCAAATCATGTCCAGTATTTCTTGGACAAGTTTGGACAATATCTGGACAAGTCCAACAAATCAGAACACAGAAAATGTTTTTGCCGTGCACTACATACAATAGATCACATCAACTGTCAAGAGGCAAATACCACTATGTCTCAATTATTGGCATAAATGATTCGTGCATGTTCTGAGTGCTGTTCTGGCTATTTTTGTCTATTCCGCTGCATACAGCACTAGTCTTAAGGCCTCAGGACATATGACCTGTCTTTATGAATTTTGCATTCAATATATCTTTTCGCCAAATTAAAAAGCAGGAAATCATTGTAACACATGTGACAAAACCACGGGATAGAACGCTGGAAGCATTTCAGAATGTAGAGGATGCGATAGCCGATATCAAAACACAGAGAAATGTCATGACTAGCAAGTCAATGATTGAGGATTACTAGTCCAGCTAGAAAAGGCCTCAGAATGCCTAAATCAATGCGATTGTGGTATTTCAGAGATATGGAGATTCTTTGTAAAAGCATCCATGGTTCCAAAATAATTGCAGTTTTTGCACAAGTAAAACAAGGTTCCATTTGAGTGGCTCACAAACTTTTGCGGTTCTGCCTTTTGGCAGTCTGGCCTTCTCGTGTCATGCCTTGTGCTCATAATTCCGGTATTGCAGAATTTGTATAAAAGGAGACATCAGGTCTTTAGTTGTCGTACAGAACA
>JAOUNZ010000245.1 GCA_029880665.1 Candidatus Nitrosopumilus sp. | reverse complement strand
TCTATCTTTTGATCATTTTTTGTAAACGGGGAAACCCCGCATGCAATTATCCCCACCTTGTTCATGTCATCCCTCAAAAAATGTGCTCTTGAATAATTTGAATGATTCTGACGTGTTTCCTACAGGATTGAACTGAATTATCGGCAAGTCTATTCCGGCATCTGTGAATCTCTTGAATTGCTTCTTGCATTCGTCCGGGGTTCCAGATATTGCAAGGGATTGCAACATGTTGTCTGTGACAAACTCGTGGTTTGATTTGAATCCTGACTTCTTGAATTCGTCTAGTATGTTTTCGGTTTCTTTTTTGAATCCGTTTCTTGCTAAAAAATCCCGGTACACTTTTCCAACAGAGACGTAGAAAGCAACAGTTCTCTTTGCTCGCTGAATTGCAATATCCGCATCTTCAGACACGCAGGTAATCAGCTGGCAGGTCACGTCTATCTTTTTTGCTGACTGCATCTTACTGATTGTCTCTTTCATCTCGTTTATCGGTCTTAGGTAAAAGATTACGCCATCCCCTATTTCCCATGCCAGGCTGATCATCTTCTGGTTGACTGCTGCCATATAGATTGGGATGTGATTTCTTTTTGGTTTTATCAATAATGTGAAGTTTTTTAAATTAAATATCTCGCCGTCATAATTGACTTGTTTTCCTGACAATGCCAGTTTAATTATCTCCACATATTCTCTCATTCTTTGTAACGGGTTTTCAAATTTGTATCCATGAAAAGTCTCAACTATGGGCAAACTGCTAGTACCAAGACCTAAAACCAATCGCCCGTCTGATAGCGTGTCTACGGTTGCAGCCCCCATTGCTATTGTGGACGGGCTTCTTGAATAGATGTTGATAATGGATGAGCCTATTTTCTGAGCGGTTGTCTTGCTTGAGATTGCGCTTAGCATTGAAAAATTCTCCATTCCCCACGTCTCAGGAATCCAAATCGTATCCACGTTAGTCTTTGAAAGAATCTCTGAGCATGATATCACCTCGTTTACTGAGAGAAGTGAGCCCAAACTGCATGCTATGCGCATAAAAAACCTGACACACACTGCATATTCTAGTGTTCTGTTTTAGCAATGAGTTAATTTTGATTGAGGATGAGTATTATCCGATCAAACGAAACACATAACGCATGAGCGAACAGGAATCCGCAAAAAAACCGGTAACTGAGGGGTTTTGGAATGACGCGACAAAATATACCTTATTTAGCAAAGACGAGCCGTTTGTTGAAGAGGTGGCATACATGATGGTCACACTGCACAGGACCGGCGCATAAAACTTACTTTATTATTTTATCAATTTCCAATGCGCATTCCTCGATGTCTTTGAATGAGTCGATCGAATACCATTTCACGTTTTTAAATTTCACAGTCCGCAGCTTCCCTCTTTTGGCATAGTCTGGAAAGACCGTCTTCTCGATGTCTCCCTTGTCTGGCATGTCATCTAGCATCTCTTTGTTTAGATGATAGATTCCGGCATTCATCCATAAATCGGGAATCTCTTTTTTTTCTTTAAATTTCATAATCTTGTTGTTTCTTGTCTCTAAAATTCCAAACTTTGTTCGCAGTTCAATTGCAGCCACCGAGTTTTCCATTTTGATTAATTTTTTTAAATCCAAGTTAGTAATCGTGTCGCCATTTAGAACAAAAAAGGATCTGTCATCAATCATTTTTCCTGCTTTCTTAATCGCACCGCCGGTTCCTAGGGGTAGTTTCTCAATTGAATATTTTATTTCAAGCCCTAGCTTCCTTGTAATCAAATAATCTTCAATCATCTCCTGCTTGTATCCGGTGCAGATGATCACCTCGTCAATTCCGAATTTTTTCAAATATTTTATCTGCCATTCAATGATGGGGATGTTTTTTATCAGTACCAGTGGTTTTGGAACATCGTCCGTGATGGGCTTTAGCCGTTTGCCTCTGCCGCCTGCCAAAATTATTGCTTTCAACAAACCACCTTGATTTTTAGGCTATATGAAAATTCTTAAACCAAATATCCTGCTGTACGCAATTGC
>JAOUNZ010000244.1 GCA_029880665.1 Candidatus Nitrosopumilus sp. | reverse complement strand
GTCTTCATCAAAGTCACCAATCATAACAGAAACTGGACTAAAAGAAGATCCAATGATTTCTACCTCTTCAGTCCCGGAAGGCAATTCAATACGAAGCATTCTACTTTGAGAATTACTTGCAATTTCTGTAAAAATTGGCTCATCACCATCAGCTAAGATGATAAAATCATCATCTAACCCATTAAAAGTAGAATCGAAGAAAGAGCGATCTAGCGTGATATCAAGAACACCAGGCGAACCAACAACAGTTACTGTTAGAATCAAAGAAAAAAAATCTAGGTCAGCCTCAATTGCAGACACAGTCATTCCAGTTGCAGCATACTCTACATCATAGATAGTTCCATCAACATCAACTGGAATTGTTTCTGCATATACTAGAATGAAAGAAATTATTGTAAACAATACCAAACCCAAAGAAATTTTCAATAGAGTATTAACATTAGGAAGAAGAGTTTTTTGAGAGACTAGTTTCTCTGCAGCAGAGTTATTTATCACAGTACTTCACATCCAAATAGACGTTAAAAACAATGAGAGTATAATTAATCACGCAAAAGTCAACTTTTTTACTTATTTTTATAATTCACGCATAAATCATAGAAAGTCTAGATTACACCACGCAGAATCTGGATGATTTTTTCACCAATGACATTTGCAGCCAGTGATTGTGCCTCTTTTGTTTGGGCTCCAATGTGGGGTGTTAAAATTACATTGTCTAGTTCTACCAGTTTGTGTCCAATAGCAGGTTCTTTTTCAAATACATCCAAAGCAGCACCGCCCAGAGTTCCATTCTTTAGAGCCTCATAGAGAGCATTTTCATCAACTACACCTCCTCTGGAAGTGTTAATAATTTTGGCAGTCTTTTTCATGGTGGACATTTTTTGTGCATTTAGAAGATGGTATGTTGAGTCTAAAAGTGGGACATGTATTGAGACATAGTCAGAGCTTTGCAGCAAAGTATCCAAATCAGCTTTCATCAAACCTACTTCTTTAGAGAACTCCTCATCAATTGGGATTACATCATAGCCAATGATGTTCATGTTTAACCCGCGAGCTAGTCTTCCCAATCTTTTCCCAATGTTTCCCAAGCCAATAATTCCAAGATATTTTCCACGAAGTTCTGTTCCTTTGAGTTCCTTTTTGAGCCATTGTCCATTTCTGATTGCCCTGTCACCTTGTGTAGTTTGTCTTGCAAGAGACAGCATCAATCCAAGCACAAGTTCTGCAACAGCATTCATTGCCCCTTCTACTGCATTAATCACTCGAATATTTTTTGTCTTTGCTGCATCTTGATCCACGTTATCCAATCCGACACCAACCCTTGCAATTATTTTACAATTATCTGCTTTGTCGATCATCTCTTTTGTTATAGTGGTTCTGCTTCTAACAATCACAATATTGAAATTTGAGATCTTTTCTAAAATCTGTTGAGCAGTAATTTCAGGTTCATATGAAACCTTTAGTCCATTATCTTCTAAAATTTTATTCAAGATAGGATCAACTTCATCACAGATCAGAACTGATTCGTCAAACTCCATGATCTAAGAAAAAGAATTACAGAATATAATTGATTATGAATGAAAAATAGAAAAAGATTGAGATTAGTACCAATCTAAGGTACTGGTGGTAATGTTGGTATTACTTCCCACAAAGGAATCATACCTGCATCTTTCATTTCAGAAGCTACTTCATCAGTGTATAGACCATGAATGTTTACTGCTGGGTGGGCAATACTGTTCTTTCCCATTGGTGGGACAGCATCGCTTGGGTTGCCCAATGCATATGCATATGATGGTACTGGTGCTGGAATAATTCCTGCATCAACCAATCTTGGGTTTAATCCGAATGGATCACCTGCTACAAATACTGTAGCTGCGCCAGTGTAAATTGCTGCATAGTCATGGTTTACTGCTGCATATGCACCTGGTTCATCAAATACCAAGTCAACAATCATTCCTTGTGAGCCACCTAGCATCCATGTTTCAGTTGCTGCGGATTGTACTCTGTTACCTTGAACAACTCT
>JAOUNZ010000243.1 GCA_029880665.1 Candidatus Nitrosopumilus sp. | reverse complement strand
GTTTGGTTTTACTGTTTTCAGAATCATTTGTTCTGCCTATCATCCATTTTGAGTAATTTCCACCGGATTGAGACTTTACAAGTTCTTCTATTTCGGAAATGATTTCTGAGTATTCCATGATTTTTTAGTGTCCATCATCTTAAAAAAGAATGCCAATAAAATCATTCATGATAATTTAAGATGGAGACTTTATCTTCTTTATTTCATTAGTATTCCAGATCTTTCTGAGTTATCTTGATTGACTTTAAATGCTTTAGTTTGCATGATGTTAGATAAGTGATATATGATAGACATAAAAGATTTGAAAGTATGTGCCTACTGTGGAACCGTATGCTATGAAAAATTTTCAAGAGGGACATGTCCTAACTGTCACATCAATAATTATGAGCAAGTATCTGTAGATAGCGGTGTGAGAAATTTAGACCGTTAAACAGTATTTAAAAATATGTCAACTGTATGTTTAGAGATGCTATAATAGTAGATAAATGGAATCAATATCATGTTTCTTTACCTTGCAAATACATTTTTGCAAACATCCCAGAGTGCCGATCTGTCGGTTATTGCCATAACAGTTAGTTTTGCTACTGCAACAATTCTCGCATTCATGGTCTTAATCACTTGGAAAAACATACGAGAAAACACAAAGGCAACATACTCCCAACTTCTACGTGGATTCCACGAGGACCTAACAACACGTCTTAACAAAAATTCAGTTCTTAGAACCACAGAGGATTGCCAAAGATATGCAAATGACTATCTGAACACGGTAGATGAGATTGCATTTTTGGACATGAATGGAAAGATCCCACGTGGCATCGCCAGGTATCTTGGGAGATTCTTTGCATATGGTCTGAACATAATTGATTGGTATGATGGTATGGTAGGGGAAGATTTCCTCCAAACTGTCAAGAAAAACTGGCCAAACTATTTTCTTTATTGTGAGAAATACCAAATAAATCTAAATCCCAAGGACAAACTTCCAAAAATAATGTTAGATTACAATCAATTACAAGATCATGAATAACATTAACTGAAAAATCACTGCCCATAATATGTGAAAGCAAAAACTGTGGAATTACAAAATAAGATGCTGTAGAAAAGAGGGTGTCGATACAGGTTATAAAATAAGTACATGTTTTCTCACATTCTCTTTACTTGCTGTATGATCAATCTCTTTTGATTTAATCATGGGAATGAATTTGTGACAATTTGTGCATTCGTACATGTCCTTGAGTCCTGCCATCCTGACTTTTGCATTATGAGGACAAGTATCTTGAGTGATCATGTTGTATCGCAAAATCGTTCTTCAAGGCTCCCAATGGCAATCGCAGTTACATCCTCTCTGACAGTGCACTCTCTTGCAGTCCGAACATATTTTTTGACCGTATCTTTGCATTGTATTCATGATATGAATAGTCCTTTCATCCTAATTAACCTCAAGCAATATGAAACTCTATAAGCAATATTGGTGTACTGTCAATAGCGTAGTGGTGTGAGTTTGCATATCTGCAAGGAAGGACTGAATTGACTACTCAGCTACGCATTGCTGTTTGATGATTGGAACTTTCTGTCTTTATAAGCCAGTGACGACATAGTTAAACATGTTAAAAAATATTTTTACAATACTAAAATGGAAACAAGAAAGGACATCGCATGACGTAAACGCACTCGGGTCTGAAGAAAAGGAATCAACAAGGATCGAAAAATAAATGGCATATCGCTGTAAGCATTGCAATTTTAGATGGGATTCATGGCAAGGCAATTTTCAAAAAGTGTTGGACCATGAAAAGACCCATTTGAAAGACAAGCAAGTCAAGACGGTAGAGACAACAGGGTAATGCAATGATTGCTATTGACGATTTGAGATCCTGTGAGAATTGCGGTAACGTGTTCTTGAAAAAAACAGGGGGGACAAGATCACAAACAGATGCCCTGCATGCAATGTGTGGAAGAAGGAAATCCTCACTCAATGAGGTTAAACATGTATTCTTATCTCAAGAAATTACTGCATAGGTTCCTGCA
>JAOUNZ010000011.1 GCA_029880665.1 Candidatus Nitrosopumilus sp. | reverse complement strand
TAACCATATTCAGTTTTGTTGGAGTGACTTCTCCAATTATCCTAACCGCAAGACCTGGACCTGGAAATGGATGTCGCATGAAAAGTTTTTCTGGAACTCTAAGAATTTTTGCAATCTTTCTTACTTCATCTTTATATAGATCTCTTAACGGTTCTAATATTTCCAAATTAAGCCAATCTGGTAGTCCTCCTACATTATGATGAGATTTAATCACTGCTGCAGGGCCTTTTGAAACCCCACTTTCAATAACATCCGGATATAGTGTGCCTTGAGCAAGCCATTTGAAGGGACCGTTAGTTTCAGCAAATTTAGAAAACACACGAATAAATTCTTCTCCTACTATCATTCTTTTTCTTTCAGGATCTTCTATCTCTTTGAGTTTCTTAAGAAACTCATCCGCTGCATTTATTGATGTGAAATCTACTTTAAAATTATCTTTAAACATCTCCTCAATTTCCTTTTCTTCATTTAGTCGTAACAATCCATTGTTTACAAAAACACACTTGAGTCTGTCTCCAATTGCTCTATGAATAAGTAACGCTACCACTGTAGAATCAATTCCACCACTTACTCCACAAAGTACATTTCCATCTATTTTTGAAATTTTTTCTACAGCTGAATCTATGAATCCTTCCATAGTCCAATCTTGCTTTGCTCCACAAACTTTCAAAACAAAATTCTTAAGAATTTCAATACCTTGTTCTGTATGTATAACTTCGGGATGAAATTGAATTCCATAAATTGACCTTTCTTCTGATGCAATTGCAGCTGCTTTTGCACTTTCTGTATGTCCTATTATTTTGAATCCTTCTGGAATCTGTTCTGCCTCGTCACCATGACTCATCCATGCCCTAACTGATTTACCAATACCACTAAGTAAATCTTTATCGTTGTCGATTGTAAGTAAAGATGAACCATATTCTTTGTTTGCCCTTTTTACTTTACCACCAAACTTGTTTACAATTAATTGATGACCATAACAAATCCCAAGTAATGGTAAATTCATTTCAAATATTTTATCTTCTGGATTCGGAGCATCTGAATTGTAGACACTTGATGGTCCTCCGGAAAAAATTATCCCAGCAGGATTAAGTTTTTGCAATTCATCATAACTAATATCATAAGGAACTAGTTCTGCATAAACAGAAAATTCTCTGATTCTTCTACAAATCAAATGGCTATACTGTGAACCAAAATCTAAAACTACAATTTTGTCCATATTATCACTTGTTTACATTTTCAAGCATGCGCGTAAATGACCAGCTTGCCGTATTGATTATCTCATTTACTCTTTCTTTTTGCCTGTAATTTTTAATAATGATTTCTCTTATGTTTGTTCCATTTTTATTTATGACATAATCAATTATTGATTCTTTTTGAATTCTTCCATTTTCTGCTTCACCAGAGTCCTTCTTTTTCATCTCTCCAATTATTCTATCCAAGAAAAATGATCTGAAAGGAGGTGTATCGGCATTAATCTCAATTTGATTGTCTAAAACTATGGAAATCTGTTCTGGTGTGACAAATGCATTGGCAATAATCTTACCGTCCATTGCTCTTTTAATTGGAATCGAATTTTCTACAGGAATTAATCTTTCTGTAGGTTTTTCAATGGACTCTTTTTTTATTTCATCTTCTTTAATTTCTAATTGAGAAGCTTTTGTAAAACTAGATCCCTTTAGGAACAAATCTAAAACCATGATGTTTTTCTCAAGCATCTCTATGGATTCATGATGTCTATCAATCTGATCCATTAAACTTTCTTTTAATGTAACAATGTCTTTCACTTGTTCCTCTGAGAATCTCATAATTTATTTAACTTAGGATTGGGTATTAAATGCATTCTGGGTAATTATAATATCTAATTCCTTATATGATATTTTTTTGAATCCTTTGATTGGCTTTGATGTAGTGAATAATTCGGATTTTGTAAAAGTCGAAAGCCATTCTAAAAGTAATTTTCCTCTTTTTAATTTCATTAATTTTGTTTTTCTTTCTGATTTTTTTGTTTTTGAAAATTTTCCTATCTGATCTCCAAAATCCATTCCAAATAAAATAATTTTTTTTGCATTATAATGGCTTGCTAAAAAAACTCCTCTGTCACCATCTGTAAATCCTCCAAAATTCTGAATCTTATCAAAAGGAATTGATTGAGTTGTCCCAATACAGTTTTTTATTTTTTTTACAAATCCTAATTTTCCTATATTATCTCCATGTGCGTGTACAACAAAAATGGCTTTTGTTCTTGCAATTTTTCTAAGTGTATTTTCATCACCATCCAAATCTGTTACAATAATGTCTGGGATAATCCCATTCTCTACAAGTGGTTTAATTGAGCTATCTGCAGCAATTTTTATTGATTTTCTATAATTTTTTAATTTTGGAATGGCGTCAGATAATGATGGTCCTGAACCAATGACCAAAACTATTTTATCCTTAACCAGACTCATAAGCTTTTCATTAATGTCTGATTCTTTTAAAATTGAATTCAGAATAATGGCTGATTCTCTGTCTTTTCCCCCATCATATGTGAATTCTTTTAAAATATCTGAATACATTTTTTTCCAACCTATGAGCATCATATGACTCAAATTGCATGACTTTTTGATAAACCATGTGGCAAAAATCGCAAATGTATCGGTTGGAAATAAGCACCCTGTACGAATTATGGGTATTCTAAACACTAGTCCTGAATCATTTTTTAAGAAGTCTGTTAACACTAGCAACATTTCTATAAAAAATACCGTAAAACAGATGGAAGATGAAGGTGCAGATTTTATCGATATTGGGGGAATGTCTACCGCTCCTTATTTGCCTACACTAGTTTCAGAAAATGTTGAATCAAAAAGAATTCTAAATGCAATAAAAATAATTCAAAATTTCACAAATCTCCCAATTTCGGTTGATACATGTAGAGCTAAAGTTGCTAAAGATGCTCTAGAATTTGGTGTAGAAATCATCAATGATATTTCGGGACTAAAATATGATGTTGAAATGCAACAAGTAATTTCGGAATACAAACCCTCTTTAATTTTATGTGCATTTGATTCAAAAACTGTTTTAGATGATTCTGTTTATGCTGCCAAAAAACTTCTTGGTGAAAGTTTGAACATAGCAAAAAAACTATGTATTCCGTCTGAAAAAATTGTATTGGACCCTGCAATTGGGTTTTTTAGAAAAACTGGAAAAAGCCCATTTTTTACTAAAATTAAATCAGATTATGTGAAAAGAGATCTAGATATTCTCAAAAATCTAAGTTCTATAAAGCAAAATTTTCCAATTCTGATCTCAGTTTCTAATAAATCATTCATAGGAAATATTTTGAGAAAATCAAATCCTACTGATCGCTTATTTGGCTCAATTGCTGCAGAGACGGTGTCTGTACTTAATGGCGCTGATATAATTCGTACCCATAATGTAGGTGCTACTAAAGATGCAATAATGATTGCTTCACAACTATTAAAATAACACAAAGGCTTATAATCAATATTTTACCCTCTTAACAAGGTTTCATTGGAATTCAAAGAAGGCTTAACTTTTGACGACGTTCTTCTCGTACCCAAATATTCCGATATTACAAGCAGAAGCCAAACATCGCTAAATACAAAATTATCTCGAAATATCTCAATAAACATTCCATTTGTAAGTGCAAATATGGATACGGTAACTGAAGCTTCTATGGCTGTAGCTATGGCTCGTGCTGGCGGCATAGGAATTATTCATAGGTTTTTGACAATAAAAGAACAAGCTAATGAAGTTCTCAAAGTAAAGCGATCAGGAAGTGTCATGATAGAAAATCCTTACTCTATTTATTTAGACAAGTCTATCCAAGACGCATTAGATTATGCAGGAGATAAAGAAATTTCTGGTCTTTTGGTAGTTGATTCTAATTCTAAATTGGTTGGGATAATAACTGAGAGGGATCTGCTTTTTGCTGATCCAAATATGAAAATCAAAGATGTTATGACTAAAGATGTTGTAACAGCAAAACCTGGTGTTACATTAGATGAATCTAAAGAAATTCTCCATAAACATAGAATTGAAAAACTACCAATTATTGATGATTCCAGAACTATTAAGGGTTTGATTACCAGTAAAGATATTACAAATAATGCCGATTTTCCAAATGCATCTAAAGATAGAAAAGGACGACCATTAGTTGGTGCCGCAGTTGGAGTAAAAGGTGACTTTTTGGAAAGAAGTGAATCTCTCTTAGAATCAGGTGCTGATGTACTTGTTGTAGATATAGCACATGGACATAGCGAAAATGCCATGAGTACAGTTCGCAATATCAAAAAAGCATTTCCTGACTGTGAACTAATTGCAGGAAATATTGCAACTGCTCATGGTGCTGAGGATTTGATTAAAGCAGGAGTTGACGCAGTAAAGGTTGGCGTAGGTTCTGGTTCAATTTGTATAACTAGAGTAATTACAGGTTCTGGTGTTCCTCAATTAACAGCAGTAATGGATTGTGCAAAAATTGGTAAGGATTATGGAATTCCAATAATTTCTGATGGTGGTACTAGAACATCTGGTGATGCTACAAAAGCTCTGGCTGCTGGTGCTTCATCTGTAATGATAGGTAGTATGTTAGGAGGAACTGATGAATCCCCTGGAACCGTTTTGACTAAAAATGGTAAAAGATTCAAAGTTTATCGAGGAATGGCATCATTAGCAGCATCTATTGGTAGAAAATCCAAAGAAACAGGCTCAATTTCATTAGATGATGATCTTAATGATTATGTTGCAGAAGGAGTTGAAGCCATGGTCCCATACAAAGGAACTGTAACTGATATTCTAAAACAACTTACAGGTGGTGTTCGTTCCGGTTTAAGTTATTGTGGTGCTCATACAATACCTCAAATGCAAGAAAATGCAGAATTTATAAAAATGTCAAGAGCTGGATTTGCTGAAAGTCAGCCTCATGATGTTTCCTTAATGTAATAGTTTTTTCTGACAGCCTGTGATTTGTCTGTATGAATCATTCGCATTGATTATGTCCCATAGATGACACAGTACCAAATTTATACAACCATTTATACTTCGGAAATCGTTTGATATTATGAATTCTCTTAATATTTTTACAATCACCAAAAACTATTAACTAATAATTATATCTAAAATATTGGGATTTGAACAAAAACCCAAAAACTATTCGGTATCGTTTTTTGTTAATTTTATATACAAACTATTTTCAAAAATCTGATTCTTCTATATCTTTTTCAAGATAAGGAATATTATTGTACCATGATTCATTTTTAGACATTTAGTTTACAAAATCTTGACGAGTTTATAGATCTAACTATTAACATGATGATTTCAATAGGCAGAACATAATGTTACGGTTATTTGATAAAAATCAGATGATTAAATGCAGATAATTTTTTAAGCGGTATTGAAAATCATTCAGGTAATGATGTCTAAAAGAACTATCATTGGATTGATAGTTGGTAGTACAATCATTGCAATTGGAGGTTATTCACTAATCACCCACATTGGAACAATTACTATTGATGAAAATTATTTATTAGCAGTTGGTGATTCTATCCCTTATACGATCCCTGCACCTAAAGATACCCAACAACATATGACAATAACTGGTGATACTTTTGATCTTAAACTTCAAAGCCCAGGTACTGGATTTCAAATTCCGAACATGACTTCTTATAAAAATGAATTATCCTTAGATTGGGCTCATGAAACAGATGGTGAGACAAAAATTCTCATCAAAAATACTGGCAATGATGAATTATTAATTACTGGAGTTTTGATTAGAAATTCTGATCCAATATGGTTTACATTTGATCTTATGGTTGTTGTCTCCGGACTGGTAATAATTGGCTTCAGCATGGGCTTTACTTTGCGAAAACCAAAAGGATTTTAGCTTAATTTCGCAGATGGATATGAACCCAAAACTTTCATGAATAGTGTTTCTTTTTTTATTTTTTCTAACATTTCTGAAATTTTGGGATTATTTTGATGTCCTTCAAAATCTACATAGAAATTATACTCCCAGGTGTTTGATTTAGTTGGCCTTGATTCTATCTTTGTAAGATTGACGTTATTTTTGTAAAAATTCGCTATGATTCTGTATAGCGAACCTGGCTCATGTTTTATTGAAAAAATTATTGATGTTTTATCTTTTCCTGTTTCCATATTGTTTGTCTTTGATAGAATTAAAAATCGTGTATAATTATTTAGATTATTTGCAATGTTCTCTGAAATAATTGGCATTTTGTATATTCCAGCTGCGTCTTTGCTGGCTATGCTTGCACAATCTTTTCTGTTCAGATCTTTTACAATTTTCACACTTCCTGCAGTATCATATGATGGAATTGCTTTCATGTTATGCTCTTCAATAAATCTTCTACATTGACCTAAAGCTTGTGGATGAGAATAAACTGAGTTAACTTCCTCTAACTTACCAATTCCAATCAAACAATGTTCAATTCTTTGATATATCTCACCTGTCGCATTAAGAGATGTTGAATACAGTAAATCATAACTTTCACCAACACTTCCTTCCAATGAATTTTCCACAGGTAAAATTGCATATTCCGTTTTGTCACTAGATGTGTTTTCTAATACTTCTGCAAATGTAGCAAGAGGTACAGTTTGAATATCTTTACTAAAAAATGATTTTGCCGCAGCTTCACTGTATGCCCCTCGTTCACCTTGGAACGAAACATGAATCATTTCTTAGTCACTCAAATTAATGAAATCCATGTTACCAAAATTTGTAGAAAGCTTCCTTTCGTCAATCCATGAACATTCTGTACATTTTATAGCATCACGCATTGTTACAACTTTACCACCACATTTTCTACATTTTGTGTATAACACTCCTAAATATGGTTCATCAATTACTGCATGAATCGTACCATTAAGATGACTGATAATTTTTAGCGTGACTATATCGTTAACCAATGCCACGTTTCTGATTCGCATATTCCGTGTAGAACAAACACATTCTACTTTGGATGTTGTAGGTTTTCCGTTTATGTAATCAATTGATACTGCAATCATAGATGACATAACTGCTGCTACTGTTCCAATAACAATATCTCCTATTTTAGGAATTGAAATCATTTTCAGACTCTTGATACTGGCTGTTCGTGTTTCCTTGTCAAGAATTCTTTTACCTACTGTTGCAGCACGAACCATATCGCCATCATCAAAAGTGTTGTATCCCGCCTCATATTCCTCAATAGATGCTAATTTATCACCTGGAAATATGACATTTTCAGACATGGTTAGATTTCTGTTTTTATGATTATAATTGTTTGTGGTCTCTAAATTCTTGGTAAATGATATATCTATAGAAACCTGAAAAAAATCATGAAGGCTCTGATATATGACGAATATACTACTGATGATGATTTTTCTACAATCTTAAAAATCAAAGATATTCCTTTACCTGAACCAAAACCTCATGAAGTAGTTTTCAAAGTAAAAGCAGCAGCACTCAATTATGATGATATTTGGGGAATGAGAGGAAAACCTTTAGCAATTCCATTACCTCATATTTCTGGAACTGATGCTGCCGGTGAAGTAACTGCAATTGGCAGTAATGTAAAAAATATCAAAATTGGTGATAGAGTAGTTTCTCATGGAAACATGTCATGTAGAGTTTGCAAAGCATGTACTAGTGGAAGGGAATATGACTGTAGCAAGCGAGCTATTTGGGGTTTTGAAACAGGTCCTCTTTGGGGCGGTTATTGTGAATTTACACATCTTCCAGAAGTTAATGTTGTAAAGATTCCGGAAGGAGTATCATATGATGAAGCAGCAGCTGCATCAATGACTTTACTAACATCTTGGCACATGCTAGTTGGTAGAGCCAAAATTCAACCTGGGCAATTAGTTTTGATTATGGGTGGAAGTTCGGGTGTTGGAAATTATGGAATTCAAATTGCAAAACTTTTTGGATGCACTGTAATTGCTACTGCCAGTCCTGACAAGCTAGACAAATTATTGGAATTGGGAGCTGACTATGTGATAGATCATAGAAAAGAAGATTGGCATAAAGAAATAAGATCAATTGCAAAAAAAATTCCAAAATGCAATGATGTTCCTGGGATTGATGTAATTTTCGAACACATTGGTGGATCTCATTGGAATAAAGAGCTTACCTTGTTAAATTATGGAGGAACAATTGTAACAACTGGTGCAACTACAGGCTATGATGCAAAAACAGATTTACGTCATATTTTCTTTAAAGGAATCAATATTTTAGGCTCAACTCAAGGAACAAGAGCAGAATTAGAGCAAGGTCTCTATTGGATGTCTCAAGGTAAAATAAAGTCTATAATTGATTCTGTATATCCATTAGAGAGAGCGGCAGAGGCCCATACAAAAATGCTTAAAGGTAAAGGATTATTTGGAAAAATCTTGATGAAACCAAGTTCTAACTAGATGACGGCTGCAAAAATAAATTTCATTTTAGATGAAGAGAATATTTTTACAAGGAAAACTAAAAGATGCCAGTTATCTCACCTAAATACCACTCAAAGCTAAAACAAAAAATCTAAATCGATTGAAAAATTATTTGATAATTCCAGATTTCTTTCCTCTTTTGATTATAGCCAATGTGGAATTTCAAGATATTCTTCGATGCTCTCATTTCGTAAAACCTTAAGAAGAGCATTTGCTTGAGGACTAGATAAAACTGGCTTGTCAAACTGATTATCAGTAGAAATTCTTGGGCATGCCACTTGAACAAAAGCATCTATTCCTTTGAGATTTCTTAATCTATCATTTGTAATATCAGTTAGCGCAAAAAGCTGAACTTCTTTTCCTTCTTTTTCCAATTCTCTTTTAATTTTTAAAGCAAAAACTTTGGATAACTGCCCTTCTTTTAATCCTACGATAACTCCAAATGTCTTTGCTTCAGATGCTTTGTATATTGCAAGAGTAGCTTTCTTTCTTAATTTCTGTGCAAATTCTGTAACTTCTCTTACTTCATTAAAGTATGGATCTAGAACATAAGTTGGTAAATTTGTTGACAGTGCAATTCCTGCTGCATGAAAATTGCTTTGTCCCAAAAATACATAGGCATCCACTTCTTTTTTTAGTGATGTAGCAGGATAAAATTCACATCCAAAAACTTGACCGTCATTTAGCTGTCCTTTGCCCTTTCCAATTTTAACTGTAATGTTACCTTCTGTTAGAATTTTCTCTACTTTGTATATTTGATCTAAATGCTGACTGTCTGTAACCAAAGAAACCGTTTTTCCTTTTAGTATGTCTATACATTTTTTTGCAACACTATCAAACTCTACATCGTCATATGCATCAATTAAAACCACGTTTTTCTCTAGCGATTCTGTGTTAATTGTATGTCCAATGTTAAATTGAATTTCAGAACCAAGAATTTTTGCACCATTTGTGTTAAGATCACATGTTCCCCATGTTGTGTCTGCTAAAACATAAGCTGGAATTCCAAATTTTTTTGATATTCTTATGGCAGTTTCCTGAACTTGAGGTAAAATACCATCTGGTCCATTTAGTGATACAGATGCTGGATTTTTATCTTGGATTTCTTTGAAAATTCGTTCTTCATCTATTATTATCAATTTAGCTTGGAATGTGACTTTATTAATTTAAATCAACTGGAATGTACAACAACTAAAAATGTTAGATCTTTAAAAATAATTTATGGAAAAAGAGACTATTCTCAATGTTGGATTTGATGATACTGATTCGCCAAAGGGAATGTGTACTACATTTTTAGCCTACAAAATTGTTAATTTACTTCAAAAACAGAAAGCCGAATTTCTTGATTTTCCAAGATTAATTCGATTTAACCCCAACATCCCATGGAAAACTAGAGGTAATGGTGCAGTTTCCCTAAAAATCAAGACAAAGGACCCATCTAAAACTAAAAATCAAATTAAAAATCTTGTTTTAAAATACTCAGATGTCAAAAATGGTGCGAACCCAGGATTGGTATTTTTTGAGAGTGACTCTATTCCATCTGAATTTATTTGTTTTAGCAATTTAGCATTATGGCAACTAATTAACAGGAATAACGCAAAAAAATTTGCTAAAAAAAATAATTTAGAAATTTTTTATCAAGGTAACGGGCAAGGATTAATTGGTGCGATTGGTGCGATTGGATATGATTTTCATGATCATACATTGGAGCTTTTGAGTTATAGAAAAAAATCAAAGTTTGGAAAACCCAGAAAACTTTCAACTAAAAGTGTGAAAATTATGCAAGAAAAAACTTTTCCGTATACGTTTAACAGTTTTGATTCAAAGAGAGGACGAATTTTAATTACCCCTCATGGTCCTGATCCTGTTTTTTACGGTGTTAGAGGCGAAAACATTGATTCTCTAATCAATGCTACAAAAATTCTCAAAAGTGATGAAAAATTAGACGGGTATATGATCTTTAAATCTAATCAGGGAACTTCTGATCACTTAAAAAATGAATTAAATTTTGAAAACATGAAACCATATGCTTCTGGAAAAATTACTGGAATTGTATCAAATTCCCCAAAAATTGTTAAAGGTGGCCATGTTTTTTTCAAAATTCTTTCTAAAGGTCATGAATTTTGGTGTGCTGTTTACAAACCTACAGGGATTTCAACCGTTGCCTCAAATTTGATAACAGGAGATGAAATTTGTCTAGGAGGCGGAGTTAGGAAAGCCTCAAAAAATTTTCCTCGAATAATAAATCTAGAATTTCTCGATGTCATAAATCTTAAAAAAAATATCTTCTTATCAAATCCTCTTTGTAAGAAATGTAACAAAAAAATGAAATCGAAAGGACGCAATCAGGGATTTGAGTGTGTTCGCTGTGGGAATAAATCTTCTAAAAAAACAACAATTGAAATCCCACGAAAAATCAAAAAACAACTATATCTTCCAAAAGTATCTGCACATAGACATCTCACCAGGCCTTTACAACGAATTGGAACAATTAACAAAACTACAAAATTTGATAAATCTATTTCGTGGTTTTGTGTTTATGAAAACTGAGTAGCGGGGAGTAGATTTGAACTACTGAACTGCGGGTTATGAGCCCGCCGGGATGACTTAGCCCTAATTAGTCTGGCTTCCCCACCCCGCTGAACATAAATGAAGTTCAGCCGTATATACGCTTTATCAAATTCTTGAAAGTAATTAATATGATTTCAAAAGATTGTATTTTCATGGATAAGAAAATTCAAATCATTGCAATTGCAATTGCTGTAGTTTTTTCGATATTTGTTTTAACTTCACCATCCGATCCAATTTCATTACCTGAACCTTATTCAAACATCAAAAATGATTTTGTAACTATCATAGCTGAAAATCTTGACAAACCTCGTGCAATTGCTATTTCTGATGATAGAATCTTTGTTACCGAAAAGGATGGATCTATCAGAGTTATACAAGATAATGTACTGTTAGAATCCCCATTGGCATCATTAAGACCTGCTAATGTGTTTGATGGTGGATTGCTGGGAATTGCACTACATCCTGATTTTTCTAATAATCATTACATCTATGTATTTCTGACTTATGATGAGAATGGAAATTTGTGGAATAAGATACTAAGAATTACTGAATCTAAAAATAAATTACAAGATGCTCAAACTATATTTGATAAAATTCCTGGCTCTTCTTTTAGTAATGGTGGTTTTATCAAATTTGGACCTGATGAAAAACTCTATGTGGGAACAGGAACTGTGTCTGATTCATCGCATCTTCCTCAAGATCTTGATTCATTATCTGGAAAAATCCTAAGAATAAATGAGGATGGTTCCATACCAGACGATAACCCTTTTCCTAATTCACCCGTGTATTCATTGGGATTCCGAAATCCTCAAGGAATGACTTGGGATGCTGATGGAAATTTGTATGTTGCAGAATTTGGACCTGACAAAAATGATGAAATTAATTTAATCCATTCAGGAAAAAACTATGGATGGCCTGAACAGCAATGTACTGGTGATAAAAATTTTGAAAATGCACTTCTTTGTTATGATCCAAGCATAGAACCCGGAGGCATATTATTTTACTCTGGAGATAAACTTAACCTTGAATCTCGATTCGTAATGGCTTCAATGAGATCTGCTAATCTTTACCAATTAGATTTTGAAAAAGGACTTAGTTCTCAAAAATCAATTCTTAGTGGTATTGGACGCGTTCGTGATGTGGTACAAGGTCCAGACGGAAGTATCTATGTACTTACTTCAAATACTGATGGAAAAGGTTTTCCAGATAACACGGATGATAAATTATTGAGGATATTAAAATAAAATGCCAGATTCATCTATTTCAAAGTTCTTTGAAAAATCAAGAAAAGACAGATTGGATATAGTTGCAAATTTTGCACAATTGTCAAATGATGAAATAAATATTTTGCAAAATGAAAACGGAGGAATTTCTTTTGATAAAGCAGATAAAATGGTAGAGAATGCAATTGGTACTTTTTCACTTCCTTTAGGAATTGCAACGAACTTTAAAATTAATGGAAAAGACTATCTTATCCCGATGGTTATTGAGGAACCATCTGTGATCGCAGCTGCATCTAAAGGAGCAAAAATTGCAAGAATAAAGGGTGGATTTGAAGTTTCTGTCACTGAGTCTTACAGTATAGGTCAAGTGCAAATATTGGATATAATTGATATTTCATCTGCCATTTTACAAGTCATGGAATCCTCAAGTAAAATTCTTCAACTAGCAAATTCTAAAAGTAATACTCTGTCTAAAATGGGAAAAGGCGCAAAAGAGATCTCTTGTAAAGAAATTGATACACATTCTGGCAAAATGCTGATTGTAGAACTTTTAATTGATGTGGGGGATGCAATGGGCGCTAATGTCACAAATACGATGTGCGAAGCTGTTTCACCATTAATTGAAAAGATTACCGGCGGCAGAGCGCTACTTCGTATTTTGTCTAATTACTCAACTCGAAGAATTGCCAAAGCAAAAGCAGTCTTTGAAAAAGAAGCAGTTGGAGGTGAAGATGTTGTTAATAATATTATCATGGCATTTGAATTTGCAGATAACGATGTGTATAGGGCAGTTACTCATAACAAAGGAATCATGAATGGTATAATTGCTGTTGCAAATGCGGTTGGTCAAGATAGTAGGGCTATTGAAGCTGCCGCAAATGCGTATGCAGCAAAATCTGGACAATATCGTTCACTAAGTAACTGGAGTAAAGATAGTGAAGGCAACTTGATTGGAATTTTGGAAATTCCACTCTCTGTTGGTATTGTGGGTGGAATTGCAAATATTCATCCTGTATCTAAAATATGTGCAAAAATTCTTGGAGTTACATCAGCACAAGAACTTGCATGTGTGATAACTGCAACTGGTTTAGCTCAAAATTATAGTGCTATTCGAGCTCTTTCAACTGAAGGGATCCAAAAAGGACATATGCGTTTACATGCACGAAACCTTGCAGCAGCAGCTGGTGCTACATCTGATCAAATCGATGAAATTGTTCAAAAAATGATTGAAGAAAAGACAATTTCACTTGATAAAGCAAA
>JAOUNZ010000242.1 GCA_029880665.1 Candidatus Nitrosopumilus sp. | reverse complement strand
GGGGGATTTCATTGCTGCGTTGATCTTAGGAATTCTTCTTGTGATTCTAAGTATCAAACTAATTTACAAAACGGCACAGGATCTTACAGATATTATATCTCCAGAGATCGTAAAAAACGTAAAAGAGATTGTTAAAAACACAGAAGGGGTAATAGATGCACAAGACATACTTATGCGAAGATCAGGAGATACAATATTTGCAGATGTTACCATTTCACTTAGAGGAGACACGAGTTTTGAAAATGCTCATGAGATTAGCAGTAATGTTGAAAAAAACATCATGAATAAAATTCCAAATGCAACAATTACAATTCATTTTGAACCGAATTGGAATAATGTTCCGTTGGATGCAAAAATTTTAGGCATTGCAAAAAGCATAGAGGGTGTTAAGGGAGTACACAACATCATCACACATAATTCTAGAGGTAAAATATTTGCCAACTTACATGTCATGGTAGACAGAGAAATTAACCTGTATTCAGCACATAAAATTTCTGAAACAGTCGAGGAAAAAATTCAAAGAGATATTCCAAATATTGAGCATGTAACTATTCATTTAGAACCATTCCTGAGTGTACCAGAAAATTTCAACATAAGAGACAGAGAGACTGAAATGAAAATTAGAGGTATTTTAGAGAAATACGAACAAATCAGAAGAATTGGACGAATAATTTCACTGAATTTTGAAAATATTTTGAAAATAGATATTGATTGTTCATTTGATAAGGAATTATCAATTGAAAAAGTTCATGATTTGACATCAGAGATAGAACATGTCATTAGAGGTGAAATTCAGGATGCTGTAATTACAATACATCCAGAACCAATTTGATTAAATCAGAATACTTGTAACATACATAATTAACATGCCAATAGCAAATCCAGACACAACAGAAGCGCTAGACAAATTTTTTTCCCCTTCTTCCCTAATCCAATTTAAGATAACTATGATGACCTGAAAAATAGCACCTGCTCCGATTGAAAGAAAGATCACCCCAGAGAATGGAGAGTATGCAAACCCCCCAACCCACCCACCAAAAATAGCGGGAGTTCCAGCAATTATTCCCAATAATATTAGTTTTCCAACCATCAATTTTCCACGAGACATCGGGGCTGCAATTGCTAAACCTTCAGTTGTATTGTGAAGGGCAAATCCAATAATCAGAAATGTGCTAAATGCAATAGAACCAAGACCAATAGATGCTCCGATTGCAAGCCCTTCTCCAAAATTGTGCAATCCAATTCCGATAGCAATCATCAGGCCAATTGCAACTGGTTTTGAAATTTTTAATGAATCTGCTTTACCAGTTAACTTTTCAGAGGCATAATACAAACCAAGAAAAGATAAAACAAGAGTAGTTGTAATAAGCAACTCACCGTTAAAACTGGTACTCAGATTTTCAGAAGAAACATCAAATGCTTCTTTAACAGAATCAATTCCAAGAAAAAGCAAAAGACCTGCAGTCAAAGATAAAAAGAAATGATATTTGTTTTTTGAGATTTTTTTTATAAACGGTAACCAAAGTAAACCTATCATGACAGGGATTATGCCAACATAAGTTCCAATTATTGCAAAGAATACAACAAACTCAAGATTGGGTTGTAAAGCAGTTGCTGCAGCGTCAATTTGTTTTTCAAATCTTACTCCATCACTGGTAGTTAGACCAACTGTGTAGGGTTCTGCTTCATTCCATTCAAATGGAATTCTAACTAATGCTGTTTCATATCGTTCTAAAAATCCATCAGGTTCTATTGCCGCTGGCTGAATCCTATCATTTACATCAGCCATGGAAACCTGAATAGAGACAGGCCCTGTATTCCTTACAGTTACATGAATTTCAGATTTTACAAAATTTACTTTTTCTATAGCAAGTTCAGGAATAGGTGTGCCTAAATTAAGCAAATCTGATCCAGGGCCAAGAATATAGGCCATCATTAAAATCAAAAAAATAAATGGTATTATTCCACTTGCAACTACCTTTCCCCTAGATGTTTTAATTTCCATAGTTCACCTCAGAGTTTGAATTGTCTTTGACCAA
>JAOUNZ010000241.1 GCA_029880665.1 Candidatus Nitrosopumilus sp. | reverse complement strand
ATTCAAAAATACTTAGAGTGCCGTGTGTTTGATGAAACAGGACATTTTCAGCATGTTCCAAAGTAACTGGATTGCCAATGGTTATTGTGGGGATTATCGCAGTATCTCTAAAGACATCCAGATGATCACGTGCACCAGTGTTTAGGTTTTGATCAGGATCTATCAAAAGTACAGGATATTTTGTACCTGGAGTTAGAGGTTTCGAACCAGAATTTATTGTTAAAGTTGGCTTATTTAGATAAACAGATGCTGAAGAAAATCCAGTTAGAACAGATGTAGATTTTTTATTGTATTCAATTTGTCCTGTTTGTCCTCTTAGTGCGTCATTTAATATTTTGACAATTGAATCGTCATTGTCATCTGCATTGTCAAAGATGCCGGAGTTAGGACCATTCTCAACCAGAGTTATGATTTGTGAAAACGTATTTACACCATTACTAACAAAAGTATTTGGTTGTTCATCATTAGTACTTAATTTCATAATACTACCCAAATTAACAAATAATCTTCCATTGTCCTCAAAACCTAAACCAGAAAGTGAGGGAATTAAATTTACTAAACCAGGACTGCCATTTGCTGAATCACTGCCAGTGCTATCAAAGGCCTGATAAAATGTTGACGATGAATCAATATCAAATGTCCATGAATCCTCATCGGTTGGATCTTGGTTCAATTGAAAATCATTTAGAGTTAGAAAAACCTGAGAATTTTGTGGATATAAATCTCGATCTATACCGATAGAGATGTTACTACTTTCATCATATTCAAGATTCACGGATTGTGGATTTCCAGCTGGATTATATTGGATTGTAACATCATCAAAAGAGTACAATTGAATTAGAGGCCATGCGTTAGAGTCAAGATCGATTTGACCAGGCAGGATGTTAGGATTAGTATTGATTGATTTTGTCTTTCTAACTACATTATTAAGATTAGTTGAAGGTGATAAAGTACCAGTACATTGTGAAAATGGTGAATTACCATCAGTAAAACCTGAAATTCCAGAAGAGCGAGGAATTGCAAATCCATCAGTTTCAGAAAGAGAGATTCCAAAGACTGAAGAAGCAGTATCTCTACTACAAAAAACTCCAAAGTCTAAACCTTTACCAGGTGAACCTACAGTAGAATCCGCAAACTTTGCCTTGTCAACATTTGCAAAATATGCGTACCAATTTCCATCAGTAGCCTGAACCATTCGAAGGGATTTACCATTAAGGGTTACATCAGGCTCTCCCTTTCCCTGATCAGTGTCATGGAGATTAGGATCACGGATTACCACTTCAACCACCATAGAGCCAGAAAAACGATTATTGAATTTGGAATTTTCTGCAGAGACAAATAGATTAGCATTACTAGCAGCATCTGCCTGAATGATCGGAATTAAAGAAATAGCCAAAAATAGTACTAGAAATAGATGAATGTTCTTCAGCATACAAAAAAATATCAGCTATCACAAATAATCTTGTCGTATAATTTCTCGTTAGAATAGTTGTAATACATGACCAAACCAACAATTAGAAGAAATGTTTGTCAAGAGATCACGGGTTTTAGAACTATCACTTTTAGCCATATTTTCTGCGTTTGTAGTGGAATTTGTTTTTGGGTTAGCATCAAACAGCTTGGGTCTTATTACGGATAGTATTCACGCATTACTGGACAGCGTCGTAACAGCCGTACTTCTTTTATCTGCAAGATTGGCAATCAAGCCACCAGATGAAGAGCATACATACGGACATGGAAAAGTTGAGTCATTAGGGGGCCTGATTGGAGGAATAGCAATTTTTCTAATCGCAGTGTTTTTTATTTATGAATCAGTTCACAGATTACAAAGTCCGCATCCGGGAATTCTTCCGGGAATTTTTGCAATAATTGCTGGGTTGTATACTATTGGAATTGATATTTTTAGGATACTTTTGTTGCAAAAGTATATTAAAAAAATTGGAGGAAGTACGCTCAAAGCAGATTTTTACCATGCATTCATGGACTTGGGCTCTACTCTTGTTGCGATTGGAGGAATCATTTTTGTAACGTATGGGTTTTATG
>JAOUNZ010000240.1 GCA_029880665.1 Candidatus Nitrosopumilus sp. | reverse complement strand
CATAGTCAATGGCACGTATTTTGAGTTTGTATCGTTTTGAGGTCCATGCCGAGTTGAATCGAATCATACTTCTAAAATCAACCATAAAGTAAGAATGCATCTCACGATGATTAAATACCAGTATCAAGTACAACCTAGATCTACAGAGTCACCATTTAGCAGAGATGAATAATTTGTCAGTATCAATAACATGTACAAATTATCAGGGATTCTTTAAATTTAATATTAGTCATGAGAGTTACCCGATCATAAATGGTATGATTTAATCTTACATGAGTTTTGAATTTCATCATTTTTTATTCTTGCGAGTTTGCAGTCTTTTCATAATAGTATTCTTGCTTTTTGAGATCTTTTTCAGAGATTATCCTACATTTTCTCATAGGGACCAGTCTTGATATTTGTTCATATGTTTTCATGTCTCTAACATCTGCAGCATATGCAATTTGAAGTAATGGGGATTTTTCCTCAATCATGGGTTTTGCATTTTCATATCCGCCACTTTGCCTCATTCCTGTTCGAAATAATCCCAAATGTATTTTATTTTTTGATATTTGTGGATCTTGATAACAGCAAATTGCAAACTCACCATTATCTTTCTCAATGATGGTCATCCGGGTAAACTTGTCACTCCAGTCTTCTACCTCTTTGGCTATGAATGTAGCTTCTTTTTTGTCCTCAAAAACAGTTGATACCACCAACCTGTCTTTTTCATATGCCCATGAAATTCCATAGAAATTCTTGCGCCAATCAATCTCATAAGACATGACATACATCTAAAAATTATCAAATTAATGTTTTTGAATTTAAATAATAGTTTTATATTCAAAGAAAAATACGAATAACATCCCTTTTCATATTGTCTATAAACAAACAGATTTGGAAGCACCTGCAAACTTGACTGATGATTGTTAGTTTTTACCTCCCCATAATGTTAAACAAATTAATTTTGTTTCTTGTATAACATAGTGAACAATTATCATCACTACAATAAGAGATATTTTTCAGGTATAGATTTATGATTGTTTTAGAAACTATTGTAGACTCTTGGATGGTTTAAAAAGATCATCAACTAATTCGTTCAGGATCTAGTTGATGCTTCTTAGACTGCAATTGCATTTTTCTCTTTTACCACAGTATGGGCAATTGCAATCACAGCAGAGTAATGCTTGCCCACACGGTTCACATTTTGTGTATTCGGCAAAATCCTCCTTCAAAATACTTTACCTTCCATGTTATATTATGCAAGATAAAATTGATAAGTGCTTTGTTTAGTATACTGAAAATTAGTCTCATTTTCTTATTTAGATTAAACAAGTGTTTGAAATTCTCGGTCAGACATTAAAACCAAACTTAAGGTGGACACCTTTGTTTAGCAATGTAGGCATATTTTTAGCAATCACTGGGATGTACTCATCAAATACGTTTTTTTAATAATGCTTCCTGAGGCGTTTTTTCTTTGTTTGCTTCCCAATGCCAGTTATGATGCTTTTTCCAGTGTGCTTTTAATTCGTCTGTAGTAGGTTCTTTTCCTAATGGGATTCCACATAACTTACACTGAATCATTTTTGTTCACATCTTTTCTCTTTTTTTGTTTGATAATCGGATGACATTGTACAGGAAAATTCTCATCGTTGATCATATCATACTTTGAATTGTGTAAAGTTAAGAGTTTTTGTCTTAAATAATCATAAATTGATATTTATCTGATCTTCGTATTTGACTTGTTTCTTATGAAGTTATTTTTCTTTTTATCCTCTCGGAATTTCGCTCTTTCCCGTTTTCTTTCCAGATCCATTATGGTGTAAATTTTTCCTGTTTCACACAATTTCATATCGCCAGTAACTTGGTCATGAATCGAGTCAAGAGTGCCATCAGACAGTAGTTCTCCAACAATACTCCACGCCATGCTTTCTGAAATATCAAACTTGTATGGAATTGTTGAAACCTTTGTAAAAAATCCACTCTTTGAATTCCTTAAAATAAATTGTGTAACCTTTTGTTCTGTTGTCAGAGAGGGTTCTTTTTTAGCGAATCTTCGAAAGGGTTTTCT
>JAOUNZ010000239.1 GCA_029880665.1 Candidatus Nitrosopumilus sp. | reverse complement strand
GAACCATTTATAGGAAGTGCAGGAAAGAAACTCTCAACCGCACTTGAAGAAGCAGGAGTATCAAGAGAAGAAGTGTACATTACAAACATTGTTAAATGCAGACCTCCAAATAACAGAGTTCCAAACATGGTTGAGAGAGATACATGTCAGGACTATATCAGACAAGAGATTTCCATAATCAAACCAAAGATAATTTGTATCTTGGGGAACACTGCATTTAATTCAATGTTGGGAGGTTCAGAGATTACAAAATTTAGAGGAAAAATAGTAAGGAAAAACAATCAATTGTATTTTCTAACAATTCATCCAGCTGCAACAATTTACAATCAAGAATTAATCACAGTATTAAATAACGATATCAAAAAATTATTTGACATAATCAAAGAATTAAAAAACAATAAAGAAATACAAATAGACATTGAGTATAATCAGTAGAGAATTTTATTCGCATGACACTGTTACCGTTGCAAAGAACATACTTGGAAAAAGAATTATTAGAAGAATAGGAAATCAGACAATGTCAGGAGTCATTACAGAAACTGAAGCATATAGGCACACGGATGATCCTGCAAGTCATGCATTTAGAAAGATCACAGATAGGAATAAAATAATGTTTGGAGAAGTTGGTTTCGCTTATGTGTATTTCACATATGGAATGCATTATTGTTTCAATATCGTAGCAAGAAACCCAAGAATTGCAGCAGGTGCGGTGCTTATACGGGCAATAGAGCCTGAAAAAGGAATTAAAATAATGTTAAAAAATAGAAATAATGTAAACATAAAGAACATTGCAAACGGTCCTGCAAAACTAGCACAAGCATTACAGATAACAAAAGAGCATTATGGTCTTGATCTGACAAAAAATTCAAATCTGTACATCACCGATGGAATAAAACCAAAAAAAATCATTGCGTCACCAAGAGTAGGAATCAAAGAAGCAACAGACAAGTTGTGGAACTTTAAAATAGAAATTTAATCTTCTTGATTCTCATCTAAAGTCCAAGGAGCAAATCTTCCAAGAATTATTGCCCAATCCAATCTTAAAAGCAATACAACTGCCATAGTCATCATGACTCCAAAAAGAATTATTCCAACATATACAGGAGTCGCATCATCAATTTTTTCAAGAAAGGGTTCTACCAACGACAATCCAAGATAATGAGAGGTTAAAACTATCACATAACTAAGAACAATTTTTCCAGTAAGAGTTGCAATAAAAAATCTTTTGGGATTATACTTTGCCAAACCTAGTGGAACATACACCAAATCATCAGGAATTGGGGTTGCTGCTGCAAAGAATGCGGCTGCAGCACCATATCTTTTAACTAGTCTTTCAAAAGGACGCATTCTTTTTCTAGTCTTTTCATGGATGATTTTTCTTCCACCATAACTAACATAGAAAATTATTTGTTTTGCAACAGTTGCAGTAATTGCAGATGATAATGCCAATATATGAAGATCAAACGCGTTACCTACAGACATTGTTGCTAAAAGTAAAAATCCAGGCAAGGGAACAAATGGGATTAAAGAGCCAAAAAAATTTACCAGTGATAAACTGAGATAACCTACTTCCGGGGTAAACGGAAACAGGTCAATAAAATCCACAAATCAGACTGATTGCAAGTAGTATTTAATCAAAACTAGAGACAAGAAATCATTAAAATAACATTCTTTTCATAGCACAGCAAATGGAAAAGAAGGATTCTGAAGATATTTGTAATGCAATAGTTGGAATTAGTCCATATATCAGATTTGTAGGCGTAATTGATGAAAGTGGGGAACTATTAGCATACAGACGAAGGGCAGATTTGATTCCGCTTTTGGATGAGAAAAAAACTCAATATCAATTCTCACATATTGCAATGAAGACAGATCTTGAGGGATTCTTTGATAAAAATCTTGGAGAGATAGAGTTTGTTTGGGAAGAGCGAAAGAAGGTTCAGACCATCTCTTTTGCGATAGGCAAGTCCAGAGTCTGGGTATCAATCGATAAGAAAGTAATCAGATCAGAGATATTGAGAATAATTGATTCGTGTTTGCCGATTGTAAAGAAATT
>JAOUNZ010000237.1 GCA_029880665.1 Candidatus Nitrosopumilus sp. | reverse complement strand
AGCCTTCAATGTAATGGACTTCTGCACCCTCGTCCACGATGATCAATGTTCTTTCAAACTGGCCAATGTTTTCAGCATTAATTCTAAAGTATGCTTGAAGCGGCATGTCAACTTTGATGCCAGGTGGAACATAGATAAACGATCCTCCACTCCAGACTGCACTGTTTAGTGCTGCAAACTTGTTATCCTCCGGAGGAATGATTTTGCCAAAGTATTTTCTGAACAGTTCTGGATGCTCTTTTAGCGCCGCATCAGTATCTAAAAAGAGAACGCCTTGTTTTGCCAAGTCTTCCCTAAGACTATGATACACGACTTCGGATTCATATTGTGCACCAACTCCTGCCAAGAATTTCTTTTCGGCTTCTGGAATTCCTAGTTTGTCAAAAGTGTTTTTGACATTTTCTGGAACATCATCCCAACTTTTCTCTACTTTGTCAGAGGCTTTTGCATAATAGTAGATGTTTTGGAAATCAATTACGCTAAGATCTCCGCCCCATGTTGGCATTGGTTTTTGCATAAATATTTCATAAGAGCGCAGTCTAAAGTCAAGCATCCATTGCGGCTCATTTTTCATCTTGCTGATGCTAATCACGGTTTCTTTAGACAGGCCTTTCTTGCTAAGATGAACATACAGTTCGGTTGAGTCCTTAAAATCATATTTTGAATAATCCATATCCAAGTTTTCGGTTGTCATGTTCACCATAACCCCGTTATATTATAAATACATGAGGAAAAATAGGCACAGCTAAATAGGTCCAGCTAAGATTCAAAATATAGGAAAACGCTTTGGAGTCTTTTGCACTGAAATGCACCATGCATTGAAACATACGAGGTATAGGTGTTCACAGAAAAATTCTCAAAAGCAATTGGACAAATAAGATTCTAGCGTCAGATCATGTGTTAGAAGAAATGTTGCGTAATTACAAATAAAAATAAATGAATTATTTTAGGATGTCAGCGAGATTATTAGAGTAAAAATGGCATCTCCTGCTCTTACGTATGAAATTATGAGTCTGTCGATATGTTAACTTAGTTGGGATTTTTTACGGTTCAAATTTGGTTGGGAGCATAACATGCAGGGGGTTATAGTTAGGCAGGTAATTAGTGGACCCACGTGGAAGTAACTTTTATGATTTAGAATTATTTTTTTTTGAGATATGTTTAAGGGATTAAATTTTGAATATTTTCGGTATTCTTATTTTTAATCCTGATTACTAAATTAATTCGTGTGATGTTGATTTTTGTTTTAATGCAAAACGAGTAAAAATCATCCCAATACTTGTTGCAAACCAAATTGTCACAAGTCTTGTAAATATGACTAGAGCTGACGCAACTGAAATAGTCAATCCTTGCTGTACTAACAGATAATCTGCAATTCCCTCAGTAACACCAATTCCTCCAGGTATCAAAGACAAAACCCCATACCCTAGAGAAGTAAGGTAGATCTGAGATGTCAAAGCATATCCCAAATCAACACCCAACGCCAAGAATCCAATATGGACTGCCAATGAATCCAAACCCCATCCCACCATGCTTATCATCCATCCCTTGATCATGGATTTGGGTCTGGTCAAAGCAAAAAATGATTCGTTGGGACCCATTTCAGGCAATCTTTTTGCTATGAATTTTATTTTTAACAGTCTGTCACATACAAAAGAAAACATATTCAAGTTAGTAATCGCGAGATAAATTCCAAGTATCAGAAAAGATGAAATTATTACCAAAGTTGCAGATATCCAGCTAAATGATACCAAGAGGCTGACCAAAATGATTGTCGTTGCTGCAATCAAATCATGATATCGTTCCAGAAAAATAACTGGAAATGATTTGTTATTTTTGATGCCAAACTTTTGTTTTAGAAAATGAGATTTTATAAAAACTCCAATACCTCCGGGTGTGAAAATCAATGCCAGACCAGCAAGATAAATAATCAAATTTTGTTTTAGTGGTATCTTCTCATCAACCATCACAAGTAACTCCTTTTGACGAAAAATCCTCACAACATGAGACAAGATGCCAACCGCAAACACCAAAAAGACCAATTCAATTCTAATGTGAATAAAATG
>JAOUNZ010000236.1 GCA_029880665.1 Candidatus Nitrosopumilus sp. | reverse complement strand
ACTCCAAAAATAATGATTGCGATGATTCCAATCATAGAAAGTTTGTAAACTGTGTTTGCAGTCTTTTCATTTTTACTCTTCACATGTTTAGTTTTGATTTTATTTTGTTTAAAACGAGTATGAGACAAACTCATGTAAGAAATATAGAAAAATCCAACAGTTTGCAATCCAATTATCGGAACAAAGATCGGATTGTTTGAAAATATAGAAACAAAAATTCCAAGTACACCGTAAACACCAAAGAAAATTTCAAGAAGAGTCACTTTTGAGAAAGGCAAATTATATGCATTATCTTTCCAATCATTTTTTGTTTTTAGCACACCATATTTTGGAGTCCTAAGAAATTCATTTTTCTTTCCAAAAACTGCGTCAAATACTGCAACAGTGTTATTTACGGATAATCCTGCATTGTATACCAATAACGTAGGTAATATCTTTACTTTTGATTTCCATGACTTGCGATACATGCTCTGCATAATGAGAATGTATGCACCAGGTCCCATTACAAGATAAGTTGCAATTGTCAATGCAGGAAGAAAACTAACCACGTAGAGATTAACTTGTCCTGCTAGTAAAATTGGCAATGCCAGAAACTGTATTAACATTAAGGGATAAACGATATGACGAGTTAGTTGAATAAATGCCTGAATCTTTGCTTCAATTGAAACTTTACGTTTAAGAGCAATATCAGTAAGTAATTTGATTGCACATTGAATAGAGCCTTTTGCCCAACGAAATTGCTGTCTTTTAGCTGCATTCATTTGAACAGGTAATTCTGCATCAACTACAATATCAGGTAAAAAAACACATTTCCAACCTTTCATTTGTGCTCGATAACTAAGATCAAGATCTTCAACTAATGTGGCAGTATGCCAGCCTCCAGCATCTTCAATGCAACTGCGTTTCCAAATTCCGGCAGTACCATTAAAATTTATGAAAAGATGGGAATTGCTCTTTGCTTTTTGTTCAATAAGAAAATGAAAGTCAAGACTAAGTGCCTGTGCTTGAGTAATTACAGAATAATTTTCATTTACATGCCCCCAACGACATTGAACGAGGCCAATATTCGGCTTTGAAAAGTGAGGAATTGCTCTTTTTAGAAACCATGTAGGCGGAATAAAATCAGCGTCAAAAATTGCAACAAGTTCAGTATTTGTAGTTTGCATAGCATGCTTTAGTGCACCAGCTTTGTACCCTTTTCTTGTGCCACGTCTTACATGCTCAATTTGAAATCCTTGTTTCTGATAATTATTAACAACGTTTCCAAGTAATTCAACTGTATCATCATCAGAGTCATCACAAACCATAATTCGCATTTTGTCTTTTGGATAATCAAGATTACAAACTGCATCTATGAGTCTCTTAGCAACATATTTTTCATTATATATTGGCAGTTGAATTGTAACGGATGGGGTTCCCCAATCAGTTTTCGTAAGAATGTTTTTCTTCCTAGAAAGAAATGCAAGATAATAGAAATTACAAGTGTATGCAGTAATTACAATAGCTGATAAAATAAACAGATCAAATACTAGTTGGGTAAAAGGATTGATTGCCATGCCCTAGTTGCATAGAATCGTTAATCGCTATTTATACTTGCAATAGATTATGGATTATTTTTGTTCAAATATCTTGATTGCTTGAGGAGGACACACACCTTCACAAGCAAGACAGAAAATACAATCTGGCTCTTTTGACATCAAGGGTTTCTTTTCAGATGCAGGATTTCCAGGAGTATCAAGCCACTCATAAACGCCAACAGGGCAGGCTTCAATGCACCCACCATCTGCAATACAAATATCATAATCTACGGAAACAAATTCGCCCCAAACACCCATAATGCCATTGTTGGTGCCCTTTCTACCCCAAGTTTTGATTGTGTGCTCTGTTGCTTCAAATGGTGCAGATGGCTTCATTTTTGATTTGTATTCTACGTCAATTGGGCCAGGTTTTGCACCATCTGGAATTTCAATTTCAGCATCATCTTCCTCGGCATCATCTTCTTTTGCTTCAACAGGTTTTGGTTTTGCACCAAGGACAATTTTTGCAAGCGGAGTTAGTTCTTCAAGT
>JAOUNZ010000235.1 GCA_029880665.1 Candidatus Nitrosopumilus sp. | reverse complement strand
TCCAGCGCTTATTGCATCAAGTTTGCCAGAGGCATATTTTTTAAAAAATGCCTCAGCCATCTGGCTCCTGCCAGCATTTTCCACACATACAAACAGGACGTTTTTTATATCATCCACATCATCACATAAATATTAGTTTATATAAATTTAGATTGATATGAATGGAATCAGTCTCTTAAGATGCATTTGTGATGAAACAAGATACGAGATTCTAGAGTTGCTTCAGAAAAACAAAGAGCTGTGCGTAAATGATTTTGTAGAGAGATTAGAGAAAGGGCAACCGCTTGTATCGCATCATCTAAAGACGCTAAAAAAATGCGGCATTGTGAGGTCAAGAGAGGAGGGGAAAAAGGCAATGTACATGATTTCAAGCAACCATCTGTCAGAACTAATATCAAACATTACAAAAACAAGCAAAAAAATTCCGGTTTTGTGTTCAGATGGCAAGTGTTGTTAGAATTTTTCAGCCCTGACCACGCTGACATCACTAACATAGAGCACTGTGGCAAAATCAGCAAACAGTGTCCTTGAGATCTCTTCTACGACATCTTGCAGTTTGTCTTCTCTCATAATTATTTCAATCTTGACATTCTTTTCATTTTTGAATCCCTGACCACGAATGCCACGTGCTCCGTTCCCGTCTACCTCATAGGTTGTGTATCCGGTTATCCCGTGTTTTTTCAGGATCTCAATGACATCTTTTTGGGCAAGAATTTCGCAAGTTACAGTAAGTAATTTTACTGCGTAAAGTTTCATACCCAGTCTTTTAGGACATAATGGAATAAGTCTATCGATCCTTCCATATTGTGAACAAAAGTCGAGACAGTAAACATGACAGGCAACAAGACAATGATATTGTACGGGAACGTGATTCCCAACGCCGATGTAATGTATAGACTTGGGTTTGCTTGCGGTATCGCATGGCGCAGCACTGCAGGTGCTGCAATAAATGATGCGCTGGCCAACAACAATCCAAACATGACTGCACCACCCAGACTCAGTCCCATTGCAGTAGCAACCAATACGCCGATAACTCCATTAAACGTAGGCACGATTACAGCAAACGCAGTAAGAAAAACACCGACTTTTTTGATATCATCCAGTCTTTGCCCTGCAACAATCCCCATTTCTATCATGAAAATAACGATGGCGCCAGTAAACATGTCATCAAAGACTATTTTGATTGAAGCAAATCCAGATTCCCCAATGACATAGCCAATCACGATGCTGCCAAGAAGAATGACTATGGCCTTACCGGTGATTGATTCGTGCAGTATCTGAGAAAGTTTTGTCCTAGTTTCCTGAAACCCCACATCAATGCCAGATGCATTGTCTTTTACAAAAGACTGTTTTTTTGTTCTGATTTGTTTTGATACTGCCATGTTTGTCAGAAATATTGCCAGAATGAATGCAACAGGTTCCAGCACTGCAAGGACTGCAGCAAGATATCCTTCTGATGCGACTCCTTGATTCTTGAGAAATGACAGCCCTACTGAGAATGTCACTGCGCCCACTGCACCGTATGTTGATGCAAGTGCATACGAATCAAAAATGCTGAGATTTCCCAACCGTCTTAGAATTTGATAATGATTCAGGGTAAACAGTAATGAAAGACAGATTGCAACAAGCATTGGAATCAACATGTTTTCAAATCCGGTGTTTCGCATCTCAATTCCCCCATGAAGCCCAATCGCTGCAAGAAGATAGATTGGCAAAAATTCTGAAATCGCTTCAGGAATTTTCAAGTCAGATTTTATTCTTGCTGCAATTATCCCAAACAGGAAAAATAGAATTACAGGAGTGAGAAGGTTTGATTGTATCAGTTGTAAAATATCCATCAGAATGTATCAGAAAATTTTTGCTGAAATAAAAATCAAGGTATTGTTTGAAATCAAATAAACAGATAAATCAGATAAGTGGATACTATTGCCATTCCAGCACTTCCAGGTATTGTAATTACCCATGCAAATACAATTTGTTTTCCAACTTTCCAGCGTACCGCGCGTTTTCTTCGTGCAGCCCCTGCACCCATAATAGTACCAGTAATGGCATGAGTGGTACTAGCAGGAATGCCCAA
>JAOUNZ010000234.1 GCA_029880665.1 Candidatus Nitrosopumilus sp. | reverse complement strand
ACATCACAATTCACAGAATTCATATACTGAACAAGAGGTCCAAGTACTAGAAAATGAGTAGGAATATGTGGCACGATATAGAGCCAGGAACAGACATTCCAGAAATCATCAATGTGATTGTAGAGATCCCAAAAGGTTCCATGAACAAATATGAATTTGATAAAAAGCACAATGTGATGAGATTAGACAGAGTATTGTTTTCCCCATTTCATTATCCAGGAGATTATGGACTAATTCCTCAGACATTGTCAGATGATGAAGACCCATTGGATGCATTGGTGTTAGTAACAAACCAGACATATCCAGGGATTTTAATCGAGGCTAGACCAATAGGACTGCTTCAAATGAAAGATGATGGGAAATTGGATGACAAAATTATATGCGTTGCCACAAATGATCCTAGATATTTACACACAACGGACATTATGAACATCGAAGATCATTATCGTTCAGAAATTGCACACTTTTTCCAAGTTTACAAAGATTTGGAAGGCAAGAAAGTCGAGATCATAGGGTGGAAGTCAGCAAAAGAAGCAAAAGCAGTAATTATAGAATCAATAAAAAAATACAAAGAAATTCTGAAAAAATAATGACATGTTAAGAGAATGTGAACATTTCTTACAAAAAAAAGAAGACATACATCAAAACACAAAAAGCTGTGAAGAGTGTGAAAAAGAACACCTTCCAGTAGTAGCAATCAGAATGTGTCTAACATGCGGGCATGTAGGTTGTTGTGACTCTTCAATTGGAAAACACGCAACAAAACACTTTGAAGATACAGGTCATCCTGTGATGAAAGCAATTCCAGGAGACATTTGGAAGTGGTGTTATATTCACAAAGAGTATTTTTGATTCTCTAAAAACAAACAAGAAATACAAGATAAGATTATTTTCCACCACCAAAGAATTGAAAAATTTGTCTTCGTTCATATATTGCAACAGAAATTAGGATCATTAGTCCTAACAAGACTGACTTCCTCAGAAAATAATTTTGAAGAGATTTCCCATATGCCTCTCCAGAACAATACCAAGCCCATACCAGTGAGAAAAAGAAGGACTGTTCGCTTTGTAAAAATTTTATCTTTCAAGGTATACAATCACAGTTAAAGGATTCAAAATAAGCAGATAAATAATTATCAGTGACAACTGGAGATCATTTTATAATCATTACCGGTTTTTTTGACTTGTGGACTACAGTATAAGATACACTTCCTAGCAGAACCTCATTAGCACGACCATGCCCACGTGAACCCATCACAATCATTCCAATGCCATTTTTTTTGTTTTCTGCAAAGGCAACAATCTCATTTCCAGGATTTCCGAATAAAATATTTTTTGCAAACTTGACGTTGTTTTGCACACATGTTTGTTCCGCATGATTCAAGATTTTTTCTCCATGTCTTGTCAATTTTGCTTTGTACCCCAGAGGTTTTATCGAATAAAGGGGATCAAACAGATCATCCAAAGGTAAAGGAGAAACATCTTTAGGAATTACAAAAATCCCAACAATTTTTGAATCAGTGAATTTTGCCAGATTTGTTGCATAATTGAGAGCACGGATTGAAAATTTAAAACCATCCAGAGGGACTAGAATTTTTTGAATTCTTTCCTTTTGGAGTTTAAGATTATTCTTCTTTGTTATAGCCATCTTCAGCTTTAATCTTACTTGTTTTTTCCAAATGCTCCCTGATGATCAGTTAAACAACATGAACATTGTTTTAAATAACATTCGTCAATTTTTTCATGACCGCAAGAACCACAGTGACAGAATACGTCATCCCTCATGAGATTCAATAGTATTCTTCATAGTTAAACCACTCTAAAATTCTCATTTTTGGGATCTGGTATTAAAAATCAGTAAAAAGAAAATCTAAGAAGTCCAATAACAATAGAAAAACTTGGTTTTAGGCATGAAAATGACTGATTTTTATGACAAATAGCAAATAGTCCACTATTTATAGGAAACAAAGTAATCAACATTGGTTATATTTTTGGTGTTAGAGACTATCAATGCAGACGGCATCTGTGGGCGCTGTGGAAAAAACAGCATGTTAACAGACAATGTTACAGGTGAAAGATT
>JAOUNZ010000232.1 GCA_029880665.1 Candidatus Nitrosopumilus sp. | reverse complement strand
ACTAAAATCTATTTTTTTGAATAATTTTCAAATGTTCATAAAATTAGGCATAATAGATGGCATTATTATCTTGGGAGTAATGATTTTCTCAACTGAAATTGATAATTTTCCCCCAACTATCTCTGCAATAATGATTGATTCTAAAAATGATGTAACTAATTTTAGTTTCAATGCTTCGAACTCAGTGGAACACAAAAATTGGTCAATCAATTAATAATGTTGTAGACGAGACATCCAATTCAATTAATTATGAAATTACGGAATCTGGCAATAAAATAACTGATCAAATCTCTGATGTAAAGGAAACATCTCAAAAAATCATAAATGAGAAAATTTCAACTCTATTGAATATATGAAAAATATTTTTACAACATCGATTCAAGTTCCATCTTGGAACTCTTCTGATTTAAAAATCAAGCAAATTCTTTTTGTAACTCAATTTCCTTTAAAAATTGATACAAATTTAGGTAATGCAACTATAGCCATACTTCTTATAGTTAGATCTATTTCTGATGATATTTCTGTCTTTTTTGGATTAATTTCTATCAATATCGCATTATTTTGTTTTGCATAAATTGGAAGTATATTTGCAGGTGACACAACTAATGTACCAACAATTATTATTAGATCACGTTTACTTACAAAAATATGGTTTTTTGTCATACATCTTGTAACAGAGAATCTCTAAACCATACTACATCAAGACGAAGCATATTTCCACAATTACATAATAGTATATTTCAATGATTTTTATTAGAACTTCGTCTCTAAATTTACAAACAGAACATTTGTTCTTAATGATATTTCCATGTAATTCTAGCACAATGTACTTCCACCTTTTTGATGTAATCCATCAATGTTCTGTGTCAAAACTACAACTTCGACATATTTTTCTAATTTAGTAATTACTTTATGACCTTGATTATATTGTGCTGCAAAAATATTTACCATTCGTTCATTATCCCATCCCAAACTAATCTTGGATTTTCATAAAAAGCCTCTATTGTAGCTAATTTCATTGGATCATAATTTGTCCAGTACCACATTCTTCTCTCTGAATGTAGGCATTCCACTTGTGAAATTCCAGCACCTGTTACAAATATAATTTTTTTAATATCTTATTTACTCTTTAATTATTTCAAACATGTTTATTTGATTTCAATTTCTAAAAGATCTCTTGCAGTTATCACCGAATCATGAATTTCTAATGCTTCTTTCAAATGTTCAACCTCGTCTTTATATCTAGCAGAAAAATGTGTCAGCACTAAATTTTTTACTTTTGCATTCTTTCCTAACGTTGCTGCTTGTTTTGCAGTAGAATGACATGTATCTTGTGCTTTCTGTTTCTCTTTATCTAGAAACGTTGAATCAAATACAAGATAATCACAATTCTCAAAAAACTTTTCTAGTTGTTTTGTAGGCATTGTATCGCCTGATATTCCTATTTTTTTGCCTGGGCGTTTTTCTCCTAATACTTGTTCTGGAGTAATTATTTTATTATTGATAATTATTTCATTACCATTTTGTAATTTATTCCATAATTCACTTTCAGGTATTCCCAATTCTTTTGCTTTTTCAAGATTAAATCTTCCAGGTTTATCTTTTTCTTCGAATAAATAAGAGAATGCAGTTATTGAATGATTTGCTTTAGATACATAAATTGAGTATTTTTCATTTTCAAACACTCTTCCTTCTTTGATGATATTAATTAAAACAGGAAACGATAATCCAAAATTTAATACTTTGATATTAGCTGCAATAAATTCTTCAATTCCACTTGGTCCAAAAATTTCTAATGTTTCAGTTCGATGTTGCATAGACATTGTTTGAAGTAATCCAAGAATTCCTACACAATGATCTCCATGTAAATGTGTAACAAATAACTTCATTTTTTTATTCCAACCCAACCCTGATTTCATATATGAAATTTGAGCAGCTTCTCCTGCATCAAACATTAAAATCTCCCCATCTCTTTCTAAACAGACACAAGACAATCCTCTATTTTCAGTAGGTTGCGCAGCTGATGTTCCTAGAAATACAAGTTTCATTTAATCAATATTGTTCTTGTCAAGCTTTTATGTCTATAA
>JAOUNZ010000231.1 GCA_029880665.1 Candidatus Nitrosopumilus sp. | reverse complement strand
CCTGACAGATTGTGACCCCCACACCATCATGCAAAATCTCAGCTCAAAACAACTCCTGACAGATTGTCTCCCCCACACCTTCATGCAAAATCTCAGCACAAACGAACTCCTGACAGACTGTCTCCCCACCCCTTCAAGCAAAATCTCAGGTCAGACAAACTCCTGACAGACTGTCTCCCCCACACCTTCATGCAGAATCTCAGCTCAAAACAACTCCAGACAGACTGTCTCTCCCACACCTTCATGCAAAATCTCAGCTCAAAGCAACTCCAGACAGACTGTCTGTCCGACACCTTCATGCAAAATCTCAGCTCAGACAAACTCCTGACAGACTGTCTCCCCCACACCTTCGTGCAAAATCTTAGCTAAAAACAACTCCTGACAGATTGTCTCCCCCACACCTCCATGCAAAATCTCAGCTCAGACAAACTCCTGACAGAGTGTCTCCCCCACACCTTCATGCAAAATCTCAGCTCAGACGAACTCCTGACAGAGTGTCTCCCCCACACCTTCATGCAAAATCTCAGCTCAGACGAACTCCTGACAGAGTGTCTCCCCCACACCTTCATGCAAAATCTCAGCTCAAAACAACTCCTGACAGATTGTCTCCCCCACACCTTCATGCAAAATCTCAGCACAAACCAACTCCTGACAGACTGTCTCCCCCACACCTTCATGCAAAATCTCAGGTCAGACAAACTCCTGACAGACTGTCTCCCCCACACCTTCATGCAGAATCTCAGCTCAAAACAACTCCAGACAGACTGTCTCTCCCACACCTTCATGCAAAATCTCAGCTCAAAGCAACTCCTGACAGAGTGTCTCCCCCACACCTTCATGCAAAATCTCAGCACAAAACAACTCCTGACAGACTGTCTCCCCCACACCTTCATGCAAAATCTCAGCTCAAAGCAACTCCAGACAGACTGTCTCCCCAACACCTTCATGCAAAATCTCAGCTAAAAACAACTCCTGACAGATTGTCTCCCCCACACCTTCATGCAAAATCTCAGCTCAAAGCAACTCCAGACAGACTGTCTGTCCGACACCTTCATGCAAAATCTCAGCTCAGACAAACTCCTGACAGACTGTCTCCCCCACACCTTCATGCAAAATCTCAGCTAAAAACAACTCCTGACAGACTGTCTCCCCCACACCTTCATGCAAAATCTCAGCTCAAAACAACTCCAGACAGACTGTCTCTCCCACACCTTCATGCAAAATCTCAGCTCAAAACAGCTCCTGACAGATTGTCTCCCCCACACCTCCATGCAAAATCTCAGCTCAGACAAACTCCTGACAGAGTGTCTCCCCCACACCTTCATGCAAAATCTCAGCTCAAAACAACTCCTGACAGACTGTCACCCCCACACCTTCATGCAAAATCTCAGCTCAAAGCAACTCCAGACAGACTGTCTCTCCGACACCTTCATGCAAAATCTCAGCTCAGACAAACTCCTGACAGACTGTCTCCCCCACACCTTCATGCAAAATCTCAGCACAAACCAACTCGTGACAGGCTGTCTCCCCCACACCTTCATGCAAAATCTTAGCTAAAAACAACTCCTGACAGACTGTCTCCCCCAGACCTTCATGCAAATTCTTAGCTAAAAACAACTCCTGACAGACTGTCTCTCCGACACCTTCATGCAAAATCTTAGCTAAAAACAACTCCTGACAGACTGTCTTCCCCACATCTTCGTGCAAAATCTTAGCTAAAAACAACTCCTGACCGACTGTCTCCCCCACACCTTCATGCAAAATCTCAGCTCAAACAAACTCCTGACAGACTGTCTCTCCGACACCTTCATGCAAAATTTTAGCTAAAAACAACTCCTGACAGACTGTCTCCCCCACACCTTCGTGCAAAATCTTAGCTAAAAACAACTCCTGACTGACTGTCTCCCCCACACCTTCATGCAAAATCTCAGCTCAAAACAACTCCAGACAGACTGTCTCTCCCACACCTTCATGCAAAATCTCAGCTCAAAACAGCTCCTGACAGATTGTCTCCCCCACACCTCCATGCAAAATCTCAGCTCAGACAAACTCCTGACAGAGTGTCTCCCCCACACCTTCATGCAAAATCTCAG
>JAOUNZ010000055.1 GCA_029880665.1 Candidatus Nitrosopumilus sp. | reverse complement strand
TTATAACTGAAATGGTGATTGGAAGGCATTTGTCTGAGCTGCCATATTCATTTGTTTATCTGCTTCTTCACTTTCTCTAAAACAGTTTGATCTATGAGATTTCGCTCATACAGTGATTCTGTAATCTCTAAAATGTTTAGGATTGAATGGATATTTACTCCTAATTCTGCAAACGCATCGCCAGCTCCTTCCATTCTGTCCACTATCACATATGCATCTTTAATGGAAATGTTGGATTCTTTTAGAGATTTTATCGCATTAACCACTGAACCACCAGTAGTTGCAACATCATCTATCATGAGCACTTTCATCCCGTCATGAATTTTACCTTCTACTGATTTTGATGTACCGTAATCTTTCGGTTTACTTCTTACATAGATTAGTGGCTTGACAGTTTCCATCGCTAAAGCTGACGCAATTATCAAACCCCCTGTAGGAACTGAAACAATTGAATCAAACTCGTCTAATCCTATGTTTTGAGCAATATCTTTTTCAAGATATTTCACCATCTTTCTAAATTCAAGAGGGTAGCTTGGAACCAGTCTTAAATCTACATAGTATGAACTCTTTTTTCCGCTTGCAAGCGTATAGTCTCCGAATTTTATGATACCATTTTGATGCAAAAAGGTTGCAAATTCTTTCACAAAATCCATACCCAAGTTAACTGCACTGGATTTATTTTGGTTTGTATTGTGAATGAATTATGCCTGAAATCTGGTTAAATTATGGTATTACAGACGTGGTTTTGGATATAAGGGCAGAAAATTTAGAGCAAAAAATTGATTCTGAAGGTAAAATTTTAGATGATTCAACAATCAATGAAAAACTAAATACACTTGATCTATCCCAACAAATGGAACTTGTGGTTTTACATAATTCCAAATCTATTCAAAAAATAATATCTTCTCTGTTTACCCTTTGTGAACAAAAATCAAAACCGTTCCCAAAAATTTTTACTGAGAAAAAAATCCTAAATTCGGTCAAAGCAGGACTACCTGAAGGAAGCTCCATCAACGAATTTGATGCTACTGTAATTTCAAATTCAAATCTCATATTTTTAGGCGAAATGGAATTTGATGGATTGTTTGGGTATGAAACTATATCCACGCGTCTTATCAAAAAATTTGGCTTAGAATCTATGTTATCAGCATATGCTAAAAGACAAGGAAATCTTCCTACACCTGGTCAATATCCTGAAAGCCTAACTGAAGCAAAAAAATTCACTGATAATTTTGAAATTCAAGGAATAGAAATAATTGCAAACTCTGAAGGAATAATTGACTTTGCCATAGGTCATCCTTCTGAAACTCTTTCATGCACAAAGATTTTAGAATCTAATTCTATCAAAGACGTAGGTCAACACAAAGCAATGATAATTAGCACCGGTAAAGATGCAAGCAATGATAATCTTGGAAATTCACTCTCCTCGCTTTGGAATTGCTCAAATGCAATTAAAAAAGACGGCCTTGCAATATTAGTTGCTGAATGTAAAGGTGGATTAGGTTCTGATGCACTTCAACAATACATTGAAGATAGATTAACCTTAGAACAACTATACAATCCAACTAAATACATTAATGGAATGGAAGATTTACTATTCCTTTCAGAAACTCAAAAGAATTTCCAAATTGGATTAGTTTCAATTATCCCTGAATTTTATGTAAAGAAACTTAATCTGATTTCTTTACCTGGAATCAAATACTCGATGGATTACATTTTAAAAACACAAGGTGGAAGACAAAAAGTTGCAGTAGTTTCAGATGGTGCTAGGCTTCTGCTAAGGTAAAAAACTAGGTAGAAAATCTGATGGTAGTGGGGCACATAAAATCGCCAGTCCTATGATTCCAATATACGCTAACTTTCTATTTCTTGTAAGTGGTGATACATCATCTAATGGTGTTGCACCTGGATTTCTTGAACTCATGATCAAAATTAAAAATGCCATTAACCAATAATTTAACAAAATCAGAATGGCAATACTGCCAAAAGTTGCATATCTGTGAAGCTTTACACCCAGAAGCGTTCTTGCCATATGTCCACCATCTAATTGCCAAGCTGGAAGCAAATTCAAAAATGTAATTAAAAATCCAATCCATGCTGCAAACATTACCGGAGTCATGATCACCTCGTTTCCCGTTCCCCCTTTTCCAAACAGTGCTAAACTGGCAGACATTAGTAACGGTTCTCCCTGTTCCCATTCCATCAATTTTGAATCCGCGAACAAACCTGCCGCAATGTCTTGATCTAAAACTGGTACCGTATATGCTCCATAGATTGAGACTATTACTGCAATAATTAACCCTGCAATTGGACCTGCAATTGCTACATCAAATAAAATCTCTCTGTTAATTGTTAATCCCCGTGATTGGATAAATGCTCCAAATGTTGGGATGCCAATAACCGGTAATCCTGGAATAAAGTATGGCCAAGTTGTTCTTAATCCATGTGCTTTGGCAGCGATTATGTGACCTAACTCATGAACTCCTAAAATTCCTAATAACGACAATGTATAGACTCCTGCCATTTCTAGAGGATCGCCTATCTCAACAATGGAATTTGTACCAGATGTTCTATAATATCCATCAATCATTACAAATGAAATGACAACTGCAAACAAAATTCGAGGAGTCCATACTGTACTCATCCATTTTCTTTGTATTTTTGGGGAAAATTTCTGAATAATTACATATCTTATACCCTTAATCTCTTCTAATTTGCAGACATAACTCATGTCTTCTAATTTTTTTGCCAGATACTCAAATTTTGATTTAAATTCTACGTTTTCTATTTTAAACTCTAATGAAAACTCTGTTTTACTAAAATCACTCACTTCAAAAATAGAACTTACCAATAAAATAATTTCTTCCTGTGTAGGTTCCGTCATCGCTTTGGATTATGTCTTTCCATTAAATGGTCTTTTGGTTTAAAATTAAATATTGATAATTTTATAGAGAATTATGCAAGTAATTCTGAGACAACTGGGCAATTGTAATATTAGACGAGCAGGACCAAGCGATCTGATTTCTATCATGGAAATTAATCTAAAAACTCTCCCTGAGCACTATTCTGATTATTTCTATGAGAGTTTACTGGCAGAACTTCCTGAGGCCTTTATAGTAGCTGAGATTGGAGGAAAACATGTTGGATATATTATGTGCAAAACCGAATACGGTTTTTCAAATTTTAAAAAATTAGGTTTTGTCAAAAAAGGTCATGTTGTTTCAATAGCTGTTCTTGATGAATACAGAAGAAAAGGTATTGGGCAAGCACTTGTTGAAGAATCAATCAACGGTGTCAAATTAAAAAAATGTGATGAGTTTTACTTGGAAGTAAGATGTAGTAATAATGAGGCTGTAAGACTGTATGAAAAATTAGGATTTGTTATACGACAACAATTAAACTCATACTATCGTGATGGTGAAGATGCATATCTTATGGCAATTGAATTAAATTAGTTCAAACCAATAAATAACTCACAAAAAATTATTTTTTGTGGACAAGCGAAAAGGAATTGGCATTACTATTTTTGTGCTTTGTATTGGAGGTTTTTTCCTTTATGCATATTTGTTAATGTTATCTGAGTGGAGTCCAATTGTCTTGCAATTATCAATATTGATGATTGCTGGAGGTATTCTGGGAGTTGTAGCATGGATTGGCTATGTTATGGCAACAACAAAATCATCGTCTGCATCAATCACGTCAGAAGATTAGTTATTTAGAAATTCTTACATCCACGACAGTTTGATAATATCTTGGACCTACAGCTCTAACTATTTTTGAATCTAGAATCTCTGATTTTACTGGTGTAACTTGAAGATAATGCTCTTCTGAAAGTTTTACTGCATCTGATTTCTTATCTGCATGGATATGTGAATAATAATGAATGATTCCATCATTTTTGGTTGCATTAATTGCTGATTCTAAAAATTCATCAGATCTTTCAGGTAGCAACATTAACGTTCTGTCTGATTTATTCATTAGCCGTTCATTGATTATTTTATACGCATCACCATTTATGGAAATCACTTTTCCGACAAGTTTGTTTATTGCAATATTTCTCTCACACAACTTTGAAGCAACTGGATTGATATCCAGGCTATATACTGTACATTTTCTCTTTCTAGCAGCCATGATGGAAAACATTCCAATTCCTGCAAACATGTTGGTTACTACCTCTCCGTCTTGAATCAAATTTGCAATTCTCGCCCTCTCTGTAGATAGTCTAGGTGAAAAAAATGCATTCTCTACGTCTACTATGAATTTACAGCCAAACTCCTTGTATTCTGTCTCTGTGCTGTCTTTTCCTGCAATAATTTCTAAATCTCTGGTCCGAAAATCGCCTTCTACAGCAGATGCCTGATAAAATACACTCCTAGCTATTTTTACTTTGTTTAACAATGTTTCTCCAATGATTTTCTTCTTTGACGATAAAGAGTCTGGAATTCTTAAGATGATTATGTCTCCAATCTGATCAAATGCAGAGATTAACTCATCACTTTCTTTCGCTGTAAGCACATTTTCTAGTGCTTTTTTTAACATCCTCGTCAATGCTTGTAATAATAATTACCAGATGTTTTTTGATCCTTGTCTAATCTGCTTTCTAACTTATTTACGCGTGGCCTTAAGCTTCTCTCATCTCTTCTAAATGACATGTCAAGTGACTTTAGAAATCTATTCATGGCGTCTGCCTTTCGCATTGGTGACGTAGCTTTACCCGCCACTCCTGACTCTCCCTCAAAAATAATCATTGTGTCTGATACCAAATCCATTAACTGCAAATCATGATCAATAATGATTGCAGATTTTCCAAAAGAACGAACAAATTTCTGTATGAATTTTGCAACTGCAATTCTATCCTCGACATCTAAAAATGCTGACGGCTCATCTAGTGCATACAAATCTACTTTCTGTAAGAGACATGATGCAACTGCCACCTTTTGTAGTTCCCCTCCTGAAAGATTCTTGATGGACTTGTTGTATAGTTTTTTAATCTTTAACGGTTCAAGTATCTGCTCTTCTTCCATACTTCCTTCAACTTGATTGCCGTTTGCTTTGTCTAATACTGATATGACTTCCACATCAATGTCATTTTGGAGATACTGTGGCTTATATGCTATCTTTATTTTTTTATCGATACTGCCTATATCTGGTTTTTCAACTCCTGCAATCATTTTCATCATTGTTGTTTTACCTAAAGCATTTGCGCCCATTATTCCCACAACTTCGCCTTTTCTCACTTGACCAGGTTCAACTGTAACTGAAAATGTGGGATATTCCTTTACTAATTTTGGATACGTGACAATTGTATTTCCTTCTTCAAATATGTCAGTAGTTGATGACGATACATCAAAAGAAAATTTTTTGTCTCTAAATCTAACATTTTCATTTGGCAAATACCCATCAAGAAACACATTGATTCCGATCTTTGTAGACAGGATAGTTGAAACAATTCCATATGCTGCCGGTTCACCGTACAATACTTCGATATAGTCACTAAGAAAATCAAGCAGTGTTAGATCATGCTCCACGACCATTACGCTTTTTCCAATACTTGCTAAACTCTGAATTACTCGAGCGACTCCTGTTCTTTGAAAAACATCATTATATGAAGATGGTTCATCAAAAAAGTAAAACTCTGCATCTTTAGACGCGGCAGCAGCAACTGCAATTCTTTGTAACTCTCCTCCGCTTAATTCCTTTAGACTCTGTTCCAAGGAATTCCTTAATCCTAATTCTCTGACTAGTTCTCTTGAGACTCCTCTTTCATCATATCTGTCAAGAAGCTCTTTTCCCGTGCCTCCAAATGCTTCTGCAATGTGATGTACTTGTTGGGGTTTAATTGATGCACGAATTTGTTTTTGTTGGATTTTATCAAAATGTTGTTTTAGTTCGGTTCCGCTATAATGTTTTAGAATTTCATCCCATTCTGGAGGATTTTCATATCTTCCTAGATTAGGTTTTAAATTTCCTGATAATATATTGACTACTGTACTTTTACCCATTCCATTTCTTCCTAGTAATCCTACCACCTCTCCTTTTTTTGGAGTTGGCAATTTGTATAGTCGAAATGAATTTACTCCATATTGGTGAATTTTATCGGTAGCTAATTCGCTAGCTAAATTTACAATTGTGATTGCATCAAATGGACATACTTTGACACATATCCCACATCCATTGCATATGTCTTCATCAATCTGAGCTTTTTTTGAATCTTCATTTAGAATAACGCATTCAGCTCCTGATTTATTGACTGGGCAATATTTTATGCATTCTAAACCACATTTTTTTGGTTGACAAAGATCCTGATCCAAAACTGCAACCCTATGTGTCATGCTGTAATCCGGCACTCCTTTGCTTTATACCTATTTTGAACACTTTCAAATCTGGCGTTACGTTAATAGATGAGACTCTTTAGAGATCTATCAAGCCGGCCATAGCGTTAGGGTGCGACCCAATCCCTTTCCGAACTTGGAAGTCAAACCTGACGTCGCTGTTGTGCTACTAAGATGCGAGAGCTCTTGGGAAGCAGCAGTGCTGGCATTTTTCTACTTAATCTTTTAATATCAAGTAGATTGGATTGATATGACTTTAATGCCGAATTGTTCTGTATGTGGAGAATCTTTCTCTGATGATATTAGGTTTCTCAACCACATGATGGAGAAACACGGTTTTAGAAATCCAAATGTTGGCACGCCTGATAGAAATAGTAGAGGATACTGATTTTACACATTTTGTAAATAATCTAAAATCAATCTTACCCCAAAGCCTGTTGCCCCCCTTGAATTATATGATTTTTCTTTTGTACCTGTCTGTGTCCA
>JAOUNZ010000230.1 GCA_029880665.1 Candidatus Nitrosopumilus sp. | reverse complement strand
TCACAGCTCTCAAAACAAGACATTTCAATTATTGCTTTGTGTATCGAGATGAACGGTGAGATAATTAGTGATGATTTTGCTATTTCAAACGTAGTAAAGAATTTGGGTTTGAAGATATCACCAATTATGACCCAAGGGATTGAAGATGTGGGAAAGTGGATTCATTATTGCCCAGGATGCCGTACTAATCACACTAAAGGAAAAGAATGTCCAATGTGTGGGACATTATTAAAAAGAAAGTTACTCAAGAGGGAATCGTTTTCCGTGCCACTCAACAAATGAGCCATCATAGAGTTTTACCTTATCAAATCCTGCAATCTTTAATTGTAGGAACAGACTTGATGCACGATGACCATGCATGCAATAGCAAACAATGTCATTATTTTTAGAGAATTGTTTTTGTGAAAACATTGTTTTAAGAGATTCAGAATCACGAAATGGTTTACCGTTAAATCCAAGACCGTCAGTAAATGGAATAAGTTTTGAATTAGGCAAATGTCCGTTCATAAATTCATGAAGACTCCGTGCATCTAAAATTTCAAAGTCACTCAAATGATCTTTTAAAAAGTCAGATTCTATTCGGATTTCAGAATTAATTTTAGGAGTAAACAATGTTGGTTTAATAGACGACATTTGTTTAGAGAGTTCAAAACCGTGTTTTTCTAAATCAGATGCATCGGCATCAAGCAAGAAAGTTTTTTCATGACCAAAATATGAGAGTCCAAGCAATTCTTGCTGCAGAAGGATCCATTGAGTCTCCAATTAAGACAACAGTTTTGGTTTCATTAATTCCCAGACTACTGAAAAGTTCAGTGATTTTTTCTAGTTCAATTACAAGATTAGACCCAAATTGATCAAATCGGATCACTTTATCGACAGAAAGAGATTGTGCATTATGAAGATGCCCGTAAAGAAACATTGTTTTTGGACGAGTGTCTAAAATCACAAGAATCGGAGATGTTTTCTCGTAACCAATCAGTTGAAACTAGCACAAGAAATCATGATTTTTTAATTTATTTAATCATATCACGTGTCATGTAGAGTTTTTTGATCAGATGTTTTAAGGAGATTACTTTTAGAGTCAAGGGTTTTTTTTATCTTCTTTGCTCGTGCATCGCCTAGACCTTCAATTTTTGCCAATTCAGCAGTGGTGGCACTAAAAACTTTCAGTGGAGTGCCAAATCTTTCAAGCATTCTAACTGCAAACTTTTCACCCACACCAGGCAAACTACAAAGAACTGACAACTGTTGTTTTTCCAGATCAGATGATTTTTTGATTTTTTTTAAGTATGGACCTTTAGGAGAATCTAATCTAGAGCACATTGAGACCAATAATTTCGCTGTATGATCTGCACTTGGTGTTGGAATAACAGGGATTTTAAAATCAAGAACCACTCTAGAGAGAGCACCGTAAAACACCAATGGGTTTTCTGCAATAGCTTCAATTTCATCCACATTTCCTTCCATTAAGACAATTGGGTTCCCGAAATGCTCCTTTAATCTAGAGCATTGATCAAATAATCTCCCATCAAAAACAGAGGCCATGAGATCACGAATGCTTTTTCTTTCAACGACGGTTTCTGGTGCAACAATATAATCGCCAATTGGAAGGGTCTTCATTTCAATATTCATTCCAATGGATCTAAGTAAATCAGGAATACCACTTTTTTTTTCTCTTTCATCTGCAATAATTCGGAGATTTTCTAATTTCATAAATATTAGATTTAATGAATTGTTAATATCTCATATGAAATCAGGAAAGGAGGTTATTTCCTTGGGTTATCATCCATAGAAGGTGGTGGAGGTGTAGAGCCACTTTTCATCATTTCAGTGATTTTTGTTTCTTGCTCTTTGAGTGTCTCCTTAAGACGTGCTTCTTGTTTTTGAAGAACAGTAACACGTGTTTTTGCTAATTCGGATCGTTCTTCTAACTCATCAATTAATTCCTGTTTTGTAGATTTTATCAGAACGGTTCCAGATTGCTTATAGACTGCATCACCATCTGTAATTTTTTTTAATTCCTCAAGGGCTTTTTCTGTTTCAGCTTTTTCCATTTCAAGATGTTGTTTTTGCGTCATTAATGATTGGAGACTTTGTTGAGATTGTTGTAATT
>JAOUNZ010000229.1 GCA_029880665.1 Candidatus Nitrosopumilus sp. | reverse complement strand
TGGTGGGCTTTGGTGTGTATCCAGATCCATTAATTAAATTTGTAGAATTTGCAACTCCTGTGATCAGTTTGGGACTTATGCCTTAAACGAAGTAAATTTAATTAAATTTTCTAAATTATTTTTAGCATCACTATCTGGTATTTTTCTTAACCCTTCTCTTGCTTTTTGAGAATATTTTTTTAACAATTCCTCCATTTTATTAAAAACATCTCTTGGATCTGAACTCTTTTTGATTAGTAAATTAAACAATTTGTCTTCGTTTTTCCAATCCAGCAAATCATCTCTTATTTGATATGCAATCCCAATATTTTTACCATATTCAGTTAATGCTTCAATTTGTTCTTCAGTTCCGTTTGCAATAATTGCACCTGTTCTAGCTGCAACTTCAAATGCAGTAGCTGTCTTGTATTCGATAACTTTGAGATAATCATCAAATGTTACATCTTCGCTACTTTCTAGTCTGTTTTCAATCATTTCACCCTCACTCATTAACATCGCCGTGGTAGCCAAATCTTTTGTAATGCGAGCATTGTCTAATCTAGAAGATATGGCAAGAATTAATCCTAAAACAAAATCCCCTGTAAGAATACTTGTATTATAACCGTATTTGATATGGAATGGATCTCTTTGCCTTCTCATGGTTTCGTTATCGATAATATCGTCATGAATGATTGATTCCATATGCAAAAATTCAATAGCACACGATGCTGCAAATGTATTTTCATCACTTTTCCCTATACTTTCAGCAGCCAAAGTCAAGATAATTGGCCTGATTCGTTTTCCACCTTCTAGAGAATACTTTAGCGGTTCAATAAATTCGGATTCAGAATATAGTGCAAGCTCATCTTCCAAAGCTTGGTCTATTCTTTGAATATACTTTCCATATGTTTCAAGTAAAGGATTTATTTCAATATTTTTCCTGTCCAAGATGATTGATCAAAAACTTTTACCATAAGTAAATAAATCTTGGTGCTCCAGCCGGGATTTTCATCTATTGATTTTGAACCCGGGATCACTGCCTTGAAAGGGCAGTATGCTTGACCGGTCTACACCACTGGAACCCATGAAAATTCTGTATTTTGACCATAAAATCTTTTGTAAACCACAAAGATTTTTTATTGGCGGATTTGGAGAACAGTCATGAGTATAATAAAAAAAATTGATGAAATGATTGAAGAAAGAAGTTTACTAAAACACCCATTTTACCAAATGTGGTCCGATGGAAAATTATCAAAGGGATCTCTAGCAGGATATTCTAAAGAATACTTTCAGCTTGTAAAAGCAGTTCCTTCTTTTATGGCGCCTATTATTGCAAAAGCACCTAATTCAGTAGTGAATGAATTAATTGAAAACCAACAAGAAGAATCTGATCACATAAAACCATGGATTGCTTTTGCTGGCGAACTTGGAATCTCTGAAGATGAGTTGACTTCGTATACCGGAACAGAAAAAACCCGTAAATCTGTGTCTGATCTAAATGAATTAATGAATACTTTTGATGGCGGTGCATGTGCGATGTATGCATTTGAAAAAGAAATTCCTAAAATTAGTCAAACAAAACTTGATGGATTAGCAGAATTCTATGGAATGACAAGTAATGAAGCAACAGAATACTTTAAACTTCATACCGAGGCTGATATTCGACATGCAGCATCATGGAGAAACATCTTGGAAAAATCTTCTGTCAATTCAGGTAACTTGATTGAAATTGCAGACAAATCAATTTCTGCACAAAATCTATTACTTGACAGCTGTTATGAAGAATACTGTTAATCTCATAACATTTTATACCTAAGAAAAAATTAATCAGCTTAGGGCCCGTAACTCAGCTTGGTAGAGTAACCGGCTCATAACCGGTGAGCCAAGGGATCGAAGCCCTTCGGGCCCATTATTTTCAATTAGTTTTAAAATAAGCCAACTTAAAACCAACTGGCCGCAATGAAGAATCAGAGTTATAACTGAAATGGTGATTGGAAGGCATTTGTCTGAGCTGCCCTATTCATTTGTTTATCTGCTTCTTCACTTTCTCTAAAACAGTTTGATCTATGAGATTTCGCTCATACAGTGATTCTGTAATCTCTAAAATGTTTAGGATTGAATGGATATTTACTCCTAATTCTGC
>JAOUNZ010000228.1 GCA_029880665.1 Candidatus Nitrosopumilus sp. | reverse complement strand
CTCATCTTGGAGTCAGTCTCAAGGATGTCGAATTTCAAAGCATAGATTGGGAACCAATGAGTTGGGAGACACTGCTGAGTGTTGGACTCAATACACTATCAGGCAATTGGTTTAATGCAGCATTTGGTTTGATTCAGGGAATTAATCTGAATTTAGTATTTGGGCTAAGCAACGACGGGTTACTTCCAGCATACATACCAGACTTGTATTATGATGTTTTGATCAATAACATACCAATAGGAAACGGGGTCAGTAAGATCAACACCATAATCAATCCTGGTGAAATAAAAGAGATCATATCGTTTCAAAATATTCAGAAAAGCAGTATGACACCAGCTGCAATATCAATAATCAATACGGAGGGAGTAATGAACATCAAGGTAAGAGGAACAGCATATTTTCAATTGTTCGTATGGGATATACCTGTGCCATTTGATTCAGAAAAACAAATCTCGATTCATGACGAAGTTCGAAATAAAGTAAATGCAGAGATTCAAAAGAATCTTTCACGACAAGATCTTGATGCTTTGACATGTGGAGATAGAACACATGATGAAAACGGCAAGTGTGTTCCAGATAATGTAATAGAAGAAGTCGCAGGTATTTTTGATGAGATAAAAAAACAGATCGATGACTTGCTAAAGTAAAGATCATACGTTACTGAAAGTTTTGTTGTCTCCATTTGATTAGCCTATTAAAGACATCAAGGTAATTTCCAGACTTGGTTGTTATGTGAGCATGTCCATAAAGTTTGCCGAATTGTCCTTCAAAAATCATTGTGCATTCATTTTTAAAAAAAGGAATCGATATTCCAATTTTTTTAATAGATGTAAATTCAATGTTTTGAATAACTATTTTATTTTCTTTGACTATAATCTGTTTTTTTCCAGGTTTTTGTTGATGATGTCATCAAGATTTTCTTTTGTGGCAGGATCCCATAGAAGGGTATCATGAGGCCATCTATGTACAAACACCTTATCTGCCAGATATCTAATTTCAGACACAATCAAATCCAACATCAAATCAAATTAAATATATCCTTAAAGATACAAAACAATGATCAAAAGATTCAAAATCACAGTTTTAAGTTGCCAGACACAAGACCATTTTTCACAATCACAAACAATTCTTCAACTGTGCATTCTCTCAGAGCGGGAGGTAAAGAATCAATTTCGAATGTTTCTAGTTTGGCAATCTTTTTTCTGACTATCATTTTTACAAGACCGGGTACATCATCGTTAAATTTCTCATTGATGTGATTGAGGATTTCATCAATCTCACGTTGTTTCATGTTTTGCAATCAAGGAAATAAGATAAGAACCTTAAGAGGAAATCACAGGATACAGGCAGTCAAGTACGAATAATTTAGAAAAAGTAAAAAAGAAAAAAGATTGTAAATAAACATGGAAAAGAAAAAAGAGGCATACGCAACAGATGATCCAACAAAGACATCAGCAAAAGAGCAGGAAGACATGGCAAGAGAAGCCATCAAGAAATTCAAGTCACTTAAGTAGACCAAACTTTCATTAACAATATTATTTTTTAGTGTTCATGGGCTTGTTTGGTTCGAAAGACAGTTTAGATGACTTAATGTATGATGCAATGTCACTAATGGAGAAGAATCAACCAAAGGGGGCAATTGCATTATTTAATAAAATTTTAAAACAAGAGTCCCATAATACTGCTGCATTATTTAACAAAGGTTTGGCGCTAAATCAAATCAAAAAATACAGCGATGCAATCACGTGTTTTGATAGACTGCTGGAGATAAATCCAAAAGACGCTCAAGCATTTAACAATAAAGGGATAGCATCTGCAGAGATGGGAAACATCCAAGGTGCAGTAGAGTGTTACGATAAGGCAATCAAAGCAGATCCAAAACATGCCGCATCATATTTCAACAAAGGTGTTTTGCTCGATAAGCTGCAAGAGCATGAAGAAGCAATACAAATTTTAGACAAGGCAATTGCGATAGAGCCAAGAAAACCAAACTCCCTATTCTACAAAGGCATCATTTTAGGCAAAATGAAAAGACATGAAGAGGCATTGAACTGTTTTGAGAATGTTCACAAAAACAACCCTAGTCATATGGATGCATTTTTTCATGTAGGAATTGAATTGGCAGAGATA
>JAOUNZ010000227.1 GCA_029880665.1 Candidatus Nitrosopumilus sp. | reverse complement strand
CCACCGTCAATGCTGGTATCTGCCACATATAACAACAATTCTAAATCAGCAGTACTCAAATTTTATGAGCCAAAGACCCAGAGGCTGATTTTATGGAAGGATGAAACAAGCCACAAACCCTACTGCTATTCAAGACTATCGCCTGACGAATTAGATTTTCTTCAAGAAAGAGACGACGTCCTAGAAATCAAAACGGTTCGGAAATACGATTTGATGAAAGACGAGGAGATAAACATGTCAAAGATCACAGTAGAGGATCCTTTGGCAATTGGCGGAACTACGGGAGACAAAAGCATCAGAAACATAATTGAAACCTGGGAGTCGGACATCAAATATTATGAAAATTATCTTTATGACAGAAAATTAATTGTTGGAAGGTATTATGAAGTAGTAGATGGAAACATCAGACCGCATGATTTGGAGATTTCGGATGAAGTAAAGATTGCATTGAAAAGTTTGCTGTGGGACAAGGTAGACAGTGAAAGCATGGTAGATGCAGAGGAATTCAAAAAATACATTACAGAGTGGGCAGATCTGTTAAATCAACCAATTCCTAAAATCAAAAGACTCAGCCTAGATATTGAAGTTGAAGCAGAGGTTGGAAGAATCCCAGATCCCAAAATTGCAGAAAAGAAGATCACCGCAATTGGATTAAAAGGCTCAAACGAGTTTGATCAAATTTTTGTACTCAAAACAGAGGGGACTGAAAAGGGAGTAAACGAGCTTGAACAAAATGTCAAAATTACATTCTACGATTCAGACAAAGAGAAAGAAATGATTCAAGACGCGTTTGAGTTAATCAATGAGTTTCCATTTGTTGTGACATATAACGGAGACGAATTCGATTTACCATATCTGTATAACAGAGCAGAAAGACTTGGAATAAAAAATTCAGAAAATCCGTTTTACATGATGAGAGACTCGGCAACACTAAAGAAGGGAGTACATCTTGATTTGTACAGGACGCTTTCAAACCGTTCATTTCAAATCTATGCTTTTAGTCAAAAATATACCGACTTTTCACTAAACAGCGTTTCAAAAGCATTGCTTGGAAAAGAAAAGATAGATTATGGGCTAGAGTTTGACGAGTTATCTCTCTATCAGACTGCAAATTATTGTTACAATGACGCTCTTTTGACATATGAGCTCACCAGTTTTAACAAAGATCTGCTAATGGATTTGCTTGTAATCATTGCAAGAATTGGCAGAATGCCAATTGACGATATTGCAAGAATGGGGGTTTCACAATGGATTAGAAGTCTGCTATACTATGAGCATAGGCGAAGAAATTGCCTGATTCCAAAAAGAGAGGAACTAGAAAGAAGATCAGAGGGAGTAATGTCAGATGCAGTAATCAAAGATAAAAAATACCGAGGAGGGTTAGTTGTTGAGCCTAAAGAAGGAATTCATTTTGATGTGGTAGTCATGGATTTTGCAAGTCTATATCCCAGCATAATCAAAGTCAGAAATCTGTCTTATGAGACAGTAAGATGCGTTCATGAAGAATGCAAGAAGAACACAATTCCACAGACAAATCATTGGACATGTACAAAGAAAAATGGCCTAACCTCAATGATAATCGGTTCGCTTAGAGATTTGAGGGTAAACTACTACAAGAGCCTCTCAAAGAAACCAACACTAACAGATGATCAAAGACAGCAATACACTGTAGTCAGCCAAGCACTCAAGGTGATTCTCAATGCCAGTTACGGTGTGATGGGTGCAGAGATATTTCCTTTGTATTTTCTTCCAGTAGCAGAAGCAACAACTGCAATAGGCAGATATACGATTTTGGAAACAATCAAAAACTGTGAGAAGACTGGAATCGAGGTATTATATGGCGACACTGATTCGTTATTTATAAAAAAACCAAGCGAAGAACAAATTCACAAAGTAATAGAACAGGCAAAAAAGGATCATGGGGTAGATTTAGAGATTGACAAAGTGTACAGATACTGTGTGTTAAGTAATAGAAAGAAAAACTATCTAGGGGTAACTAAAGACGGAAAAGTGGATGTCAAAGGATTAACGGGGAAAAAGTCACATACACCTCCATTTATTAAAAAATTGTTTTATGAGTTACTTGATGTGCTGTCTAAAGTTAAGACAGTGGAGGACTTTGTAAAGGCAAAAA
>JAOUNZ010000054.1 GCA_029880665.1 Candidatus Nitrosopumilus sp. | reverse complement strand
ACACCTGGAGCAAATGCAGGATCTATGCAATCCATATCAAATGAAACATAGATATTTTTACCAACAATTGAAAGAATCTCGTTTATTGTTTGTTTGAACCCATGATATTGAATGTCTGCAGGTGAGAATACTGTGATTCCATATTTTTTGATATTTTGAACTTCTTCTAATTCCGGACTGCGAATTCCAATCATTACACTTGACTTTGGGTTGATGTATGGAAGACAATCGTATACTACAGAGCCGTAAAAATCTCTAGTTGATGAAACAAAATCCGGATGTGCGTCAAAATACACAAGGGATATCGGACCATATTTTATTCCTAACGCCTTGATTATCTGAGTGGTCAAAGAATGATCTCCTCCGATTGTCATTGGAATTTTCCCGTCACGCAAAATTCTTTCATAGACAAATGGGATATTTTCTCTAGAAATATTTCCCAAATCAAAAATCTTTGACTGAGGAACCCCTGCATTTGTGTATGCTGGAGACTCTATGTTGTTTTCAATGTATACATCTCTTTCTCTAGAGATACTTCTAATTCTATCAGGTGCATTTGATGTACCCCTGCGTAACGAATGTGAGTGAGATTCATCAGGTAGTCCTAGTATGACATATTCTGATTCTCTATATGTCTTACAATTTGACCAAGATATGGTTTCTATCAATTTTTAATCAGCCCATTGTATTTGCCAAAATATTGCATTCTGAATGAAAATGAATCGATGTAATCGTTTTGCAGTTTGTACAAATTTGTTGAATCGTATTTAGACAATGCTGACATTTAGACCATGATCTGAGTTGCATTCCACAATTTCGACAAGATTCATCAGGCACATTTTTCACATGCGAAATTTTTAAGTCTGGATATTTTAACCAAAAAGAAATTGTAGACATGCGAACTACATCCAACCAGTTGATTTGAACCAAACTATAGTCAAGTGATTCTTGACAGAAATAGAATGACTTGACTGTGGATCAAATACTGTGATTTTAATCCTATGATATATTGACTTGTAAAAAAATGCCTGAAATTATCCTAAACTGTCAAAAGTTCTAGTCAAATATCTTCGGCTTCAGTTCAAATTTTTTTCCATTGTGTAGTTCATGGGGGGATTTGAACCATGTTGACTTTAGTCCTCAGTATGACCTATGTTTTGCAAATACTGGTAAAGATGTGGCAAATTGTTGTTTTACTTGTTTTTAATTTTCTCAATGGTTTCTATCACTGAATTAATGGTTTTTAGAATACTTTGTTGCTTTTCATGATCGGTTTCAATCTCAAGTTCTTTTGACAGGGTCTCTATCTTTTTTTCTAGTGTTTTTTGGATTGATGGTGTTTCACTTTCTGATGCCTTTTCAATTGGAATTTCTTTTTTCTCAGGCTCACGTCCACAACTAATGCACAATGCATATCCTTCTTTCATTACTCGTACTCCTGAACAATATGGACAAGGCTCGCTAAGTAATGTTGCCCCGTTTAGCAACATTTCAGCAGCTTTTTTTGTAAGTTCTTTTAACAATGATTTACCTTGATTCCCTATCTAAAAAATCCAATTATTTTATTTTCAGTTTGACATGCAAACAAGGCTTAATAGTGCGTATAATTGGAATTAATTAGAACGAATGGCGGTAATTTGTAATACTTGTGGTCTTCCAGAAGATCTGTGTGCTTGCGGTGAGCTTGCCAAAGATAGTACTAAAATTATTATCCGGTTGGAAACCCGGAGATTTAAGAAAAAGGGTACCATGATTGAGGGCTTGGATCCTAAATTAAATAACTTAGAAACTGTTGCAAAAGAGCTAAAAAACAAATATGCTTGCGGTGGAACTGCAAAAGAGGGGTACATCTTTTTACAAGGTGATCATAGGGATACTATCAAAGATACCTTGATTCATTTAGGTTTTGCAGAAGATACTATAGAATTACATTAGAACAAATTGCAAAATTCAAATAAAATATTCCAGTTTGTAGGAATCCCATTTACTGTTTTCATGTCCTTGGTTTTTGGGTTATTGCTTATTTCTTTTCCCATTGGGATTTATGTCTTCTTTGAGAGTGAAATTGGAGATGATATTAATTTTGAATATCCTCTAACCCATCTGGATCTCTTCAAGGATGCTGATTTTTATCAATCCAAAACTGATGTTAACATAGGCGATGTCTTTGTTGTTTTATGGGTTTTCTATCTTGTAATTTTTGTGATTGCTATTTTTGGACCTAGACACGGATTTCTTAAGACCATGTCTCTGATGATCTCTTTTGGAAAATATAATGACAGATCAAACTATATGATCGGTGTGACTAAATGGCTATCAATTTTAGTTCTAGTCTCAATAGTGATTAATTCTGTTCAAGAGCAGTTTGAAATTGACATTGTTCCTCCTTTGGCAGAAAATGATCTGATTCAGTTTTTTTATGTTAGTATGGCCCCTATGGTGGAAGAATTTGGATTTCGCTTACTCTTATTGGGTATACCGTTGTTTGTTTTTTATTCCGACAAATTTTCATTGAAATATTTTCTGAGTTGTTTGTGGGCTCCAAATACTTTAGATGTTCATAATGGCAAAAAAGCAATTCTTCTGATTGTTTTTGTTGGTATTCTTTTTGGTTTTGCACATATTGCGTTTGGTGAATCTTGGAGTGAAGGAAAATTTGCTCAAGCATCTGCAAGTGGAGTTATCCTTGGTTGGGTCTATCTGAGATATGGTTTTGTTGCTTCACTTTTGATTCATTGGGCTACAAATTACTTCATATTTGCGTATGCCACTTTTCTTTCAGAACTAAATCTTATTTCTATCGAAGATGCATTTTCTCATTCGTTTATGTCTTCTCTGGAAATGCTATTGTTGATATCCGGAGTGCTGTCTATTGGCGTTATGTTTTTGGATAAACTTCGTTCTAAAAAAGAATCTAGTTTAGAGGTTTAACGCAACTTTCAGACCTTTGTATCTATTTCTAATTGTAACCTCTGTAACTCCTGCAGCTTCTGCTACGTCTCGCTGTGTCTTATTTTCACCATTTGTGACGCATGCAACATACAATGCGGCTGCTGCTAATCCCATAGGGTCTTTACCCGCAGAAATTTTCTGTTCTTCCGCTGTCTGTAAAATTTTTGTTGCTTTTCTTTTTGTTTTTTCAGACAGCCCTGCCTTACTGGCAATTCTTGAAATACATTTGACTGGATCAACTACTGGCATCTTTAAATTTAACTCTCTTAACAATAATCTGTAGCATCTTGCGATATCTTTACGTTTAATGTTGCTTGCATGCCCTATGTCTTTTAGCGTTCTTGGTGTTTCTGTATCTCTACATGCTGCATATAGTGCTGAAGCAATCAGAGCCGAGATTGAACGTCCTCTAACTAGTCCTTTCTCAAGAGCCTTCCTGTAGATGTAAGCTGCTTTCTCAATAACTGAATCCCCTACAGCTAGTTTGTCTTTTAACCTGTCCAGTTCACTAAACGCCTGTCTAAAATTTCTGTCTACTGGTTCATGTACTTGACTTCTGCTGTCCCACGTTCTTAGTCTTTCTATGGTGCTTTTCATGGCGGCAGTCAGCGGTTTGCCTGTCGCATCTCTATTTTGTGGATTAATTACAGTGGCCAATCCCATGTCATGCATGGCAAGTGATGTTGGAACTCCCGCTCGACTTTTGTTTTCTCCTTCGTTTGAAAATGATCTCCACTCTGGTCCTGATTCTTCTACCTTGTCAGTAATAACAAACCCGCACTTGCCACAAAAATTTTCACCTGTGTTGGCATCTGTAACTAAAGTTCCCTGTCCGCATCTTGGACACTTGTCTTTTGGATTGATTGTTTTAACCATTTTCTTTCTCAAAACCTTTTATAGTAATATTTAACAATTGCTAATTCATTCCTTATAAGCTTGTTGATGATCGGATTACCTTAGAATCTACATGAACTATCTGAATATTTTTGATTATTATGGACAAAAATCACTGTAACATAATTTTTCTAACTCTCTAGTTTTACACAATTGCTAATCACCATGTCATTACAGATCTCTTCTTAATGTTAAATGATCTGTTTTTCAAAATTAACTGAGATGTTTTTTGTTCACCTGACACTAACGTATTTAGAATCAAATGATTGAGTCATTTGTTGATACAGTTTAATTTACCTATATTCATTGTGGATGCCCTATGTCTTTACAACTTTTTTCAATTTTTTGATTGATATAGAATTGTTAATTACATTCGGTTTACTGTCACAAAATGAAATTGTTTATAATTTTTATGGATACGTCTAGGCAGGACTAAATTATTTTGACTTGTCTCTAATTGATTTTTGAATTTCATCAAAGGCAGCTTTAACTTCGGTTACTGCAGTCCCATCTTCTAAAGTAGTGACATCTCCAATTTGCTCATTATTGCCAATAGATTTTAACAGCCGCCTCATTATTTTACCACTACGTGTCTTTGGAAGTTTTGAAACAAAATAGATTTGTTTGGGTGTTGCAATCGCACCGATGTTGGATCTAATTTTGTCTACTATCTCATTTTCCAAAATATTGACATCTTTTATGATTCCATGTTTTAAAACAACAAAAGCGATAATCACCTCTCCTTTTACATCATCAGGAATGCCACATGCTGCAGCTTCTGCAACATCTTTGTGGGATACAATACAACTTTCAAGTTCCGCAGTCCCAATTCTATGGCCTGCAACTTTTAAAACATCATCTGCACGTCCTAATAGCCAAAAATACCCATCATCATCTTTGAGGGCATAATCTCCTGAATAATAGAAATTCTTGTATTTTGACCAGTACACAGAAGAATATTTTGCATCGTCATTCCATAAAGTCAAAAGCATCCCAGGCCAGGGATTTTTGATTACTAAATACCCCTTTGTGTTAGGAGGAACTATATTTCCAATGTCATCAACTACTGCTACATCTACACCTGGAATGGGTCTTGTTCCTGAACCTGGTTTTAGTCGGATAGTCTCCAATCCGGGCAAAGGAGAAATGATCATGCCACCGGTTTCAGTTTGCCACCAAGTATCGATGATAGGACATTTTTCTTTCCCGATAGTTTTGAAATACCATTTCCAAACTTCAGGATTTATCGGCTCGCCTACAGTTCCAAGTAAACGCAATGACGAAAGATCAAAAGAATTTGGAATATCATCGCCAAATTTCATAAACATTCTCAATGCAGTTGGAGTTGTGTAAAAAATTGTGACATGATGTTTTTGTAAAATACTCCACATTCTTGATGCATCTGGATAATCAGGTGCCCCCTCATAGATTACTTGAGTTGCACCGTGAAGTAAAGGTGCATACACAACATAACTATGACCTGTCACCCAACCAATATCTGCAGTACAAAAAAATATGTCGGAATCCTTGATGTCAAATGCCCATTTGAAAGTAGAATGTAAATGTGTCAAATATCCTCCGGTCCCATGTAATACTCCTTTGGGTTTCCCGGTAGTTCCGGACGTATACAAAATATAGAGGGGATGGGTGCTGTCTAATCTTTCAGCATAACATGAATCAGGAACATCTTTCATCAAATCACTCCAAAGCTTATCTGTTGAATTCATTGTAATTGCATTCTTGGCTCTCTCTACAACAATAACATGTTGTATGAAATCACAATCTTTGATCGCATCATCTATGACTTCTTTAAGTTTGACAACATTTCCTCGTCTATATCCGCCATCTGCAGTGATAATGATTTTGGATTTTGAATCCATGATTCTATCTCTAATTGATGTAGAACTAAATCCTGAAAATACCACCGTATGTATTGCACCAATTCTTGCACATGCCAGCATTGCAATAGGCAATTCTGGAATCATTGGAAGATATATTGTAACTCTGTCTCCTTTTTGGACGCCTAGGGATTTGAGAACGTTGGATAATTTTTGTACTTGAGTGAACATTTCACCATATGTGATGATACGCGACTCTCTATTTTCTCCCTCCCAAAGAATGGCCGGTTTGTTAGCCCTTGTCTTTTGATGAACATCAAGGGCATTATATGACGCATTGATTTTGCCTCCGACAAACCATTTGGCAAATGGATATTTCCACTCTAGAGTTTGATGCCAAGGAGAGAACCAGGTGAGTTTTTTTGCCTGCTCATTCCAAAAAGACGCAAAATCAGAATCCGCCTTTTTTCTTAAATTCGAATCATTTTTACCTAGTCCTATATAATATGTCTCAGACATCAAAAAGTGTATGATCTTAGATCTTTCTAAATGTTAAAAAAATAAGTTAAAAAAAATTATTGTGCTTCCATTCTAGCTAACCAATCGTTGTCGTTGTTGTTCTTTGGTGTTTCTGGGGTCACCTGTTGGGGTGGTTCTGGAAATTCAAATGTGACTTCAGATGAAGGCTTTGATGTTGCTTCACTTTTAGCTTCAATTGACTCTGAATATCTGACTACTGGCTCTGTTGGCGCTTCCGGAAGCACTGTCTGAACTAATTGCTCTTGTTCAGGTGTCTTCAGGTATGAAACGGCTGATTCTTGGATGTTTGCTGTTGTAGGAAATGCTATCTTGTGTCCTTCCAATTCCAGATCTGCAATTCTTCTCTTAATATTTGCGATTTCTGCTGTTTCGTGAGTAACATGCTCAATTACCTCAGTTGTGCATGATTTCACGGTCTCAAATACTGCATCAGAGATTTCATTGCTCTTGTATTGTACTTTTGCATCAAACGATAACATTTTTGCAGACTTCATTTGTTCGTCTAACTCAGTCAATCTTGCCTCAAGCATGGCTTTGATTTGATGTTCTGTTTCATCTAATGATACAAGTTTTGACTTGTATTTTTCATGAATGATTTCTGCATCTTCTTTCATGTCGTCATTTTCTGAAACAATATCTACTAATGCCTTTAGA
>JAOUNZ010000053.1 GCA_029880665.1 Candidatus Nitrosopumilus sp. | reverse complement strand
CAATGGTTTTTTCAAATGGATTTTCAGGTTCTCAATTGCAGACTCGTATGAGAATTCAGGTTTTTTGACATTGGTTTGATTTGTTTCCAATACTTTATCAGGGTAATTTTCGATGTTATTTGAGTCGATTTTGAAAGGCAGTTCTATTTCCAGACCGTGATGATCAAATGTCAATTCATCTTCGCCTTCCACAAAAACATGCTCTTCCAAATTAAGATCAATCTTGTTCTTGCCACGTTTTCCAACAAATGCCTTTTCAAGACCAGACTTTGATCGAACTGGGAAAAATCCATCACCTAAAACAACTTCATGTACGTTTGAATCAACATCAATCGTATGGACTGCTTTCCTGAAGTAATTAGCATTGTACTTTCCAGACACTATCAACGAGCCTTCATAGAACAGATTTAGAGAATCTATGTGAATGTCTTCTTTTTTTGGTCTTGAAAGAAGAGATTTGAAAGGATCAGTTTTCTTTTGTTCAACAATTTCCATGGCTTCAGATTCTTCGATAGTTTTTTTTATCACAATGGTTTTTACATTATAATCATTAGTTACCAAAATCACTTTGGCTACGTAATTCCTGCTATTAAATCAATTCTAGTAGGAAAGAGATAATAGATTTAAGAATTAGTAAACAGCATGGCAAAAGCAAAGAAAGGTGGATACATCGATAGGTTTCTCAAAAAAGCAGACAAAGCAATAGATGAAGGAATCAAAAGAGCAGATGAAGCCCTAGATGATGCAGTAGAGTTTGGAGGAATGGCTGCTAGTCAAGCAAAAAAAACAAGTGAGGAGTTAAGAAAAAAAGCAACCAAAGAAAAAGAAATAATCAAAGAAAAAGGAATTAAAAAAATCAATGAAGGGATAACTGCTGCAAGAATGATATCAGGAAAGGTGGATGAAGATTTGGTAGCACTGGAAAAGCTAGGAGAGTTAAGAAAGGCAGGTGTTTTAACAGAAAAAGAATTCCAAGAGAAAAAGAAGAAGATCTTATCGAGGATTTAACATGAATAAATCTAACATTCATGGTACCAACGATAAGAGAATGGTAAATCCGAACTGGTTTACAGACAAGACATGGATGAAAGTTCTCTCAGAGAAGATAAAATCAAGAGATCAAGACATCTATCATGTTCACTTTGAAAAAGGCTCCAGAACAAAACTTCACTTCCATGATGGAAATCAAGTATTAATTACAACAAAAGGTAAAGGAAGTCTTGAAATTTTTAAAAGATATGGAACAAGTAAGACTAATTTCAAAATAAGAAAAATAGAAACAATCAGACTCAATGAAGGAGATATTGTTCATATTCCAGCAAGAACACTCCACACACATGGTTCAACCGACAAGAGAAAAGAGTTTGCACATATTGCAATAAACATCTTTGCCAGAAAAAATGCACCATACAAAACAACATGGTATGAGTCAGATTTTAAAACAAATGTTTCCAAAATCATTTAGGCAAAATGTCAGACAAAAGAGATCTGAAATCAAATCAGCCAAACGTAATGAAGATACACAAATAAAACAATATTTTCATCCACACAACACACTAGAATCAATTACAGTTTAGCACAACTCATACTAGAACCTGGAAAAAGAACTAAACTTCAAGGCAAGTTCATCCGAAATTTACTACATATTAGAAAGAAAAACGAATCTAAAGATCAACAAGGAAACATACCATATCGAATAAGACGATTCTGCATATGTCCCTCCAAACAATTTATTGAAAATTCGGGTTTGGAATATTTGAAATTCCTATGCATCAGGGAGCCTGCAGTGAGACCAGATGATGAAGACATACTAGAATAATCAAGAATTAGTGCAGGAAAAGAGGCAATTATTTTTAAGAAATAACAGATTGATACTTTTAGTGAATACATATCAAGCATTGAGAGTTTTGAATGTAAATTTGGATTCAACACAAGAAGAAATTAAGGCAGCATATAGAAAGATGGCACTAGAATTACATCCAGACAAAAATAAAGGTAGAAAAGAAGATACTGAATTTAAGAAAATCACAGAAGCATACAACTATCTAAAACAGAATCATGCAAAAAAAGATGCAACATGCAAAGATTATACAAAAAACGACCCTACAAAAGCAAACTTTAAGCCAAAACCACAGTGGGGGGCTCCAGATGATGGAAAAATTCCAGAACAAGACTGGAGTAAATACACTAAAGAATTTGAAGAGTGTAATCCAGACTTTTGGAAGGAGTATGAAAGAAAGTTTTGGGAGGAATACAATGCACGTGTGCGTCCTGATGGAAAAAATGGCGAATATAAGAAAGCAGAAGAGCCTAAAAAGCAACCAAACCTGTTTGTAGATGTGGACAAAAGTCGATGTATTGGATGTTGCAGTTGTGAGATCATAGCACCAGATGTATTTGCAATAAACAAAGAAAGCACATCAAACCCAAAATCTTCAGTGGTCAATCAAAATGGTGCAGGAGTAAACAAGATAATGAATGCCGCAGAAACATGCCCTACAAAGGCAATCATTGTAGAGAACATAGACACCAATGAAAGAATGTATCCGTATTAAATTTTCAATTTATTATAGAGATCATCAATTTCAGACTTTGATAACTTCAATGCTGAATCAAACATACTATGGATTGCACCGGCAGAATCATCTTTACTTCGTGGAACTAGATGCACATGAACATGTGGGACTTCTTGGCCTGCGTCTGCCCCATTATGTACAGCAACCAAGGTAGAACCAGTAATTGAGTCTACTTTAGAAAGTATCAAGTAAACAAGGGAGAACAGATCCGTGTTTTCTTCAACAGACATGTCTTGAATTTTTTGATGATGATTCTTTGGAATTACAAGCACATGTCCCTTTGCAAGAGGGAATGCATCTAAAAAGCAAACAGAACTGGGAGTTTCTTTGAGGAAAGCAGTTGGAATTTCTCCTGAAACAATTTTGCAGAAAATACAATCCATATTCATTCACCAAATTTTCAAAATATTAAATCATCGCTTAAGGAGAAACAACAGTAGTCCATGCAAGCCCTTTCCCATACTTGATGGTGACAACATCACCAGAATTGAACACACAATCTTCAATAATTTTTGGAATATCATCTTTAGTTTCAACATAACATATGCCTCCATCATTATTCAGAATTGTCACATCTTCAAATACGTCTTCTCGAATTAGATTCCAAAATGGGAAAACCATTGTAGATAACACAATACCTGCAGTTAGAAAAGCACCCAGAAAAACAAGACCTGTTTTTTGACTTGAGCTAAGTTGCATTTTACCAAGTACCACCGTCACCTGAATTAGGATCAAGTTTCTTTGCAGGTACGTTTCCATGTGCTTTTTTCATATGTTTCTTCAAACGCTCTGGATCATGTAATTCAGTACCACACACATTACATTTTGTTTTGGTATCATTTTCTTTTTTACGTTTAAACAAGCCCATAAAACAATAAAAATTCGAAATACATTATAAAGGATACTAGATTTTAAAGAAAGATGACAATAAAAAATATCACAGTTTTAGGTTCTGGAGTAATGGGGCATGGAATTGCACAAGTTTCAGCAACCGCTGGATATAATGTAGTATTACGAGATATCGAACAAGGGTTTTTAGATAAAGCAATGGAGAAGATAAGATGGAGTTTAGATAAGCTAGTTTCTAAAGAAAAAATATCAAAAGAAGAAGGCGATGCAATTTTTGGAAGGATTACGCCAATTGTCAATTTAAGTGATGCAGTAAAAAATGCAGAACTTGTGATAGAGGTAGTGCCAGAGATAATGGATCTAAAGAAAAAGGTCTATGCAGAGCTAGACAAAGTGGCAGCACCAAAAGTAATCTTCGCATCAAACACAAGTACATTACCAATTACTGAAATAGCAAATACAACATCACGTCCAGAAAAATTCATAGGAATACATTTCTTCAACCCACCACAACTAATGAAATTAGTCGAAGTAATTCCCGGCGAAAAGACGTCAAAAGAAGTAACAGAGTTGACACTAGACTATGTAAAATCAGTAAACAAACAAGCTGTTGTTTGTAGAAAAGATGTTCCAGGATTCATAATCAACCGATTGTTCATACCGATGGTTCATGAAGCATGTTTTGTCAGAGATAGAACAGGCGCAACTTTGGAAGAGGTGGATTCAGCCGTGAAATTCAAACTAGGATTCCCGATGGGTATTTTTGAGTTAGCCGATTTTACAGGAATGGATGTGATCCACAAGGCAACAGTAGAGATGCATTTGCGAGATAAAAAAGTGATCAACCCACATCCACTTGTGGAAAAAATGTTTAAAGAGAAAAAATTAGGCCAGAAATCAGGGGAAGGGTATTACAAGTATTCTGACGATAAATATGAAAGAGTTGCACTCTCAGAGGAATTGGCAGAAAAATGTAACCCAATACAACTGGTTGCAAACATCCTAAATAATGCAGCATGGCTTGTAACAAACGGGGCTAGCGATATTGAGGAAATTGAAAAAGCAGCACAGTTAGGATTAGGATTAAAGAAACCATTGTTTGAAACTGCAAAAGAAATTGGAATCAAAAACATAGTTGCTGAATTAAACAAGCTTACTGCAGAACATGGGGAGTTTTATAGACCAGACCCATTACTTTTATCTATGCAGCAGTAAGTTCTAAAATTATCTTGACAGCTTCTTGAGCAGTGTCAACCCCGATGATTTTGACATTTTTTCTATGATCCAGATACCCGTCAATATACTGTACAACAGGTCCATTTAGATTTCTGATTGCCACCATTGGTTTGCGGTTCATATATGCAGCACATATTTCAGCCAAAGTTCCAGATCCACCACCCACAATAATCACACCGTCAGCACTTAGTGCATTCAAAAAATCACGAGTTAGTCCCATTCCAGTAGGGATAACAACGTCACAGAATTCATTTGCCTCAGAAGCATCTGCTTGAGGAATAATACCCACAGTCAAACCACCTGCATCTTTTGCACCGTGAGCAGAAGCAGTCATCACCCCACCCAACCCTCCTGTAATTAAGACAGAACCAGATTTTGCAACCTCAAACCCAACATCATATGCAATTTTTTCATGCTCTATAGTACAACCATTTGTATTATGACCTATAACTAAGATCTGCCGTTTCTTTGTCACAATCAGAATAAAAAAAATGGTTTGAAATATCTTTGCAAGAGAAAAAGATATTAGGTAAAAATATTGAGGTATATTCATGGAAAATCGTTCAATGCCGGTATGTTTTACCGAAAAACAATACAAAATGATTGAAGAATTTGCCAAGAGAAACGGCATGCTTAACGCAAGTCAAGCTCTTGAAAAGATCTTAGAGCAGTAGATATTTTTTGTTATTTTTATTTTGTTTACATTTATAGAATAAGGCATATCAGGAAGATCAAATGGGATTATTTGACAAAAAGCCGTCATATTGTGCTGTTTGTAATAAAGAATTAACTCACAAACACAAACCAAAAAGAGAATGGAATCTAAAGGGAAAACTTTGCGGAGACTGTCATTTTGAGAAGTCTAAAGAATACTATGAGGGCAAAGTAAGACAACCATGTGTCACATGTGGAACAACTCAGAAAATTACGGATTTGTGGGAACCTAGATGGCAGTGGGACATGGAAGGTTTGTTGTGTAAGGAGTGTTTTGATAAGAAAGAAGAAGACCATGGAAAAAAGAAAAACTTTTGTGCATTGTGTGAAACCCAAATTGGGCTGATCAGATACAATCCAAAAAGCAATTGGAAGATTGAAGGTCAACTATGTAAGAAATGCTGGGATGATAAAAAGGCAGAGTTTGGATAAAAGTGATATTTTTTAGAAAAATCAAGTGTGAGATTTGTGAGAAAAAATTTTCAAAACAAGAAGAAGTTATGAACCACAAGGAAATTGTTCATGGCAAGGATTTGAAGTACGATTGTAAAGAATGTAAAAGATATTTTCCTAACATGGAGGATATGAGGACTCACTTACAAAGAGAACATAGTTATAAAAAAGACAGATAGTTTTAGATTGCTTTTACTGTCTTGACTACGGGAGGTCTTACTTTAGTGAATACCCTGAAACCACAAATACATTTGATTTCAGGTAAACGAGATAATTCAGTATTTGAAACCGCAGTGCCACATCTAAGACAAGCATAATTTACTTCAAAAGTTTCAACAGAAGGTTCTTCCATTTCATCAATATTTTCTTCAACCATGCTTACCATCAAGACTTCTATAATTTAAGGATAACAGATTATGTCAGAGATAACTCAATGTAGACATCATCTGGAATTTTCAACCTCATTAGTTGCCTAATTGCTTTATCATCAGCATTGATGTTGATAATTCTTCTGTGCATTTTCATTTCCCATTTCTCATAGGTTTCAGTACCACTGCCACAGGGGGACTTTCTGGTTGCAACGTGTAATCGTTTTACCGGAAGCGGTGTTGGACCTTTAACTTTAACACCGGTTTTTTTACCAATTCCCATGATCTCCCCACAAACACCGTCTAATTTAGGTAGACTGGTGGAAGTGAGTTTAACACGGGCGGTTTGAGTCATAAAATACGCCTATGGTTTGTACTCTTCGGTAATTTCCTTAACAATACCTGCTGCGATAGTTGCACCCATGTCTCTAAGTGCAAATCTGCCCATTTCAGGGAAATCTTTGAAGGTTTCGATACAAGTTGGTCGTACCGGTCTGATTTTGACAATTGCAGAATCTCCAACTTTAAGGAATTTTGGATTTTCTTCTTCAACGGCACCAGTTGCGGGGTTAATCTTTTGAAGAAACTCAGTAACAGTTGCTGCAACTTGTGCAGTGTGTGCATGCATTACTGGTGTGTAACCAGGAGCAATTGCCGTTGGATGGTGAATTACAATGATTTGTGCTTTGAATTCTTTTGCAAC
>JAOUNZ010000052.1 GCA_029880665.1 Candidatus Nitrosopumilus sp. | reverse complement strand
TCAAAAATTAAAGAGAACATTGTAAAATATAGAAACGTTATTGGAAGACCACTTACGCTTACTGAGAAAATTTTATCTGGGCATCTTTATGAAATTCCTAACGAAACTCTTACTGGTGGCAAAGATTATGTTTTTCTTAAACCTGACAGAGTTGCATTACAAGACGTAACGGGTCAAATGGTGATGCTTCAGTTTATGCAAGCTGGGCTTGAACAATCAGCATTACCTACAACTGTTCATTGTGATCATCTGATTAGAGCTGAAGTTCAAGGTGATGTTGACATGAAGGTTTCTCTTGATGAAAATAGCGAGGTTTTCAAATTCCTGCAATCTGCAGCTGCAAAACATGGATGTGGTTTTTGGAAACCCGGAGCTGGAATCATTCATCAAGTGGTTCTTGAAAATTATGCATTTCCAGGAGGTCTGATGATAGGTACGGATTCTCACACTCCTAATGCTGGTGGATTGGGAATGATTGCAGTTGGTGTGGGTGGGTTGGATGCAGCTGAAACTATGGCTGGACTTCCTTGGGAATTACTTTATCCAAAAAAAATTGGTGTTAAATTAACTGGAGAACTAAATGGATGGACAGCACCTAAAGATATCATATTAAAAGTTGCAGAAGAATTAACGGTTTCTGGAGGAACTAATTCTATTGTGGAATATTTTGGTCCTGGAACAAAATCTATCAGTTGTACCGGAAAAGCCACAATTACCAATATGGGGGCAGAAATAGGTGCAACTTGTTCAATTTTCCCATATGATGAAAGAATGGAAACTTATCTTAAATACACAAACAGAGAAAAAATTGCTGAACTAGCAAATCAAAACAAAGAATTACTTGTAGCTGATCCTGAAATCGAATCAAATCCTGAAATCTTCTTTGATAAAGTGATCGAAATCGATCTATCTACATTAGAACCTCATATTGTTGGTCCTCACACTCCTGATTTAGCAAGAACAATTTCAAAATTAGGTGAAGATGTAAAATCAAATGATTATATTGATTCAATATCTGTCGCATTGATTGGAAGTTGTACCAATTCATCTTATGAAGACATGTCTAGAGTTGCAAGTATTGCTCAACAAGCAAAAGAAAAAGGAATCAAATCTAAAATCCCCTTGTTAATTACACCTGGCTCTGAACAAATTCGTGGAACCATAGAAAGAGATGGTCAAATGAATTATCTTAAAGAGATAGGTGCAACTGTTCTGGCAAATGCATGTGGACCTTGCATTGGACAATGGAATAGACCTGAATTAGAAAATGACGAAAAAAATACAATCGTTACTACCTTTAACAGAAATTTTCCAGGACGTAATGATGGTCATCGAAGTACTCTGAATTTTATTGGTAGCCCTGAGATGATTATTGCATTAGCTTTAGGAGGAAAATTATCTTTTAATCCATTAAAAGACGAACTTACAGCTTCAGATGGAACAAAATTCAAACTAGACCCACCAAAACCTGCACCAGAAGTTCCTGAAAATGGATTTATGATCCCTGAAGGAATCTTCATTACCCCTCCTGAAGATTCCAATAATGAAGTAATTATTGATCCTAACAGTAGGAGACTACAACTTTTAGAACCTTTTTCAAAATGGGATGGCAAAGACTTTGTTGATTTACCAATACTAGTTAAAGCCAAAGGAAAATGTACTACTGATCATATCTCTCCTGCTGGTGCGTGGTTATCCCTTAGAGGTCATTTAGATAATTTGAGTGATAACATGCTTTTAGGAGCAGTTAATGCGTTTAATGATGAAGTAGGTAAGGGTAAAAACATTCTCAATAACCAACTTGAAACATTTTCAAATATTGCAAGACAGTATAAAGAAAAACAAATGAGATGGGTGATTGTGGGTGACAATAATTATGGTGAAGGCAGCAGCAGAGAACATGCTGCAATGTCTCCTCGATATTTAGGATGTGCAGCAGTTATTACAAAAAGTCTAGCTAGAATACATGAAACAAATCTAAAAAAGCAAGGTATCTTAGCATTGACCTTTAGTAACCCAAACGATTATGATAAAATTCTTGAAGACGACAAAATCAGTCTTATAGATCTAAACAAATTAGAACCAAATATGAAAGTTAAATGTATTCTCTCACATGCAAATGGAAATAAAGATGAAATTATGTTAAATCATTCATACAATAAATCTCAGATTGAATGGTTCAAAAATGGCTCTGCACTGAATGTTTTGAGGAGCAATCAATAGATTTTTTGACGTGGGGCCGACCGGAATCGAACCGGCGACCTACGGGTCACTACAGCTCCAAACTTACATCATCCGTGAGTCAGTTTAGCTTAGTTAACCTTTGGAGCCCTTAGCGGTGATCTTTTTCGTAGACACTGTCGCCCTACCAGGCTAGGCTACGACCCCACATACAAGAATCAAATAGACTTGAATTTTAAGTTATTTTTAACTAAGATTTATTTGCAATAATCATAAGTTTACAATTGATTATCGAATGGTGAAACCAGTTTACATAGCATTAGGTGCCATCCCAGTAATTGCAGCTCTGTTAATTTCAGTACCCTTGATTATTAAAAATGAAATCCCTACGTCTGCAGCAAATTATACAGATGAAATTGAAATTGAATATACTAAACATCAGTTAAAAAAGATCTCTAATGGCATTACTGAAAGAATTGGTGCGCAGAAAACTGAAATCCTTTACATAAAAAATGATGGTGAAATGAAATATTCTGTTACTGAACAAGGTTATCTGAAACCTGATGTTCGTTCTCATTAGACGAAAAAAAACTTAACAAAATTAAAGCACTGATTAAAGAAACTGGATTCATTACAGTACCCTCCGAGTCTTTCAAAGTTTTTGACAATGCAACTGAATATCAGAAATCAAATGTCAAAATTACTCTTAATGGCCACATCAATCAAATCCACTGGCCCCAACAAAATGTTACAAGTGATTTTATTCCACCAATAATCACTATGGTTGAATCAGAACTTGATTTGATTATGTCTGAATTTAGTGAATAGATACAAATAGTCATTAGGAAAAATCAGAATATGCTTCCCCTATCCGGCGAACGACATGATGCAAAAGGAATAATTTCTGAAAAAACAAATTCCTCTGATACTTTGCGCGGTTCATCTACTCTTAAACGGGGATTTGCTCATATGTTAAAAAATGGAGTTGTTATGGATGTCACAACTGTAGAACAAGCTCAAATTGCTGAAGAATCTGGAGCAGTCTCTGTAATGGTTTTAGATAAACTTCCATCCGAAGTTAGAAAAGCTGGAGGGGTTGCACGAACCGCAAGCATTAGAATTATTGAAGATATTATGGATTCTGTTACAATTCCTGTAATGGCAAAATGTAGAATTGGTCATGTTCATGAAGCACTTGTTCTTCAAGAAACTGATGTTGATATGATTGATGAATCTGAAGTTTTAACGCCCGCTGATGATCTTCATCATATTTGGAAATGGGACTTCACAACTCCTATAGTTAATGGTGCAAGATCTTTGGCTGAAGCTTTAAGACGAATTGAGGAAGGTGCATCAATGATCAGAACGAAAGGAGAACCTGGAACAGGCAATGTTGCAGAAGCAGTAACTCATATTAAGAAATTGAATGATGAATTGAGAATAATTAAGGGAATTTATGATTCTGGAGATAATCAAGATTTAGTCAGAATTGCAAGAGAATTCAAAGTTTCATATGATATTGTTGAACAAACTGCAAAACTTGGAAGATTACCTGTAGTGAATTTTGCAGCTGGTGGAATTGCAACTCCAGCTGACGCTGCATATCTTATGTCCCTTGGTTGTGATGGAATATTTGTTGGATCTGGAATTTTTAATGCTGATGATGCAAAACAAAGAGCAAAAGCAATAGTTTTGGCTACTACTTTTTGGAATGAACCTGATAAAGTTAAAGAAGCTCAAAAAATGATCGATGAAAGACAATCTATGCTAGGGTTGGATGTTAAAACACTTGCATTACGTATGCAAGATCGTGGTGGTTCAGTATGACCCTTAACGTTGGAATCTTATCTATACAAGGAGATGTTCAGGAAAATCTCATTTCCACCAAGATTGCAATTGATGAATTAGGATTAGATGTTAAAGTATCTGAAGTAAAAACCCCTGATGCAATTTCTCGATTAGATGGTTTGATCATCCCTGGTGGTGAAAGCACTACTATTGGACAACTTTCTTTAGTCAATGGTTCATTAAAAATTTTGAAGGAAAAAATTCAAAGTGGAATGCCAGTACTTGGAATTTGTGCTGGTATGATTATGCTTTCAAAAACGGCAGATGATCGTGTTGTTGGAAAAACTGATCAACCTCTTTTAGATATTCTTGATATTAAATTAGAAAGAAACTCATTTGGCAGACAAAAAGAATCATTTGAAGCTGACGTGTCAATGACTTCTATTGGAATTCCGAAATTTAACGGTGTCTTTATTAGAGCACCATCTGTTTCTGACGTCGGCTTAGGCGTCGAAATCATCTCAAAATTTAATGATCGAGTAATTGCGGTAAAACAAGGAAATGTAATTGCCACCGCATTTCATCCTGAACTCACTGAGGACACATCATTACACAAATACTTTGTAAATCTTGTTAAAATATCAAAAAATTAACTCATCCTGAAATTGATGACTATTGAGTAATTCTTTTTAACCCTCAAAAGAGACTTTTTTTAAAATGAAGACAAAATCTGGATTATTTCCAATTTTATCTATTTTGTTGATAGTCTCAGTAGTGACTATTGCCACTGATACAGCGTTTGCCCAAGACTTTGAGGATGATGATAGAACAAAGAAAAAAACTGATAATGAAAAGAAAATAGAAGATAAAAAAACTGAAAATGAAAAGCAACGTGAAGAACTTGAATTAGATAGAGAAAAATTACGAGAAAATCTTAATGAATTAACTGAAAAATATGAAGAAAAATTAAGAGAAATTAAAGAAAAATATCAAAAAGAGATTGATGAACTATCTGAAAAAAATCGTCAATCTTTAAAAAAATCTGAAGAAAGAAAAGAAAACCTAGAAGAAAAATCTGAAAAAATACAAGAGAGACTAAAGGCAAAATCTCCACAACTAGATTCTAGAACACAAAAAATCCTCGAAAAAATTGATGATGGAGATTACATGGGGAAAAAACTTGGCTCTTCTAAAACTACAAACACATACGAGCTTGCATTTAACTCCGTTTCAGCATCTGCAATAAGCAACAAATCTGAAACATCGATCATGAGTGGCAAGATGATATTTACCACATATGATAGTAGTAAATCAAATCTAAAATTGGAGTTGGAATCATGTTCGATTTCTGTCGGTGATATTCCATATGTGTGTGGATATGGAAAGGCAAGAACTGCATCCTCAGGAGATTTTGGAACAAAGAATTCTCTTATAATTATTGCATTTTTAGAAGATGATTTAGCAGAAGAACTCCATTCTACGCTCAAAATTTTTCTAGATGCTGATATTCCTATTACTCAAATTGAACAATCTGAATTATCCATATTGGGACCTCAAAGTAAACTAGCTCATTTGTGGTTTCTAGATGGAACTGCGACATTAACCAAGATTGTCTCAGATACAACAGATGATATCAATAATTTCTCAGATGATTCTAATGACATAACTAATAATGAAATACCTGCTGAATTAACTGAAAATATGGATATTACTGGAAATTAAGAATGTTTCAAAAAGATTTTTCTTTTTTTCTTGGTTTTATCTTTTCAATCCTTCTGATACCGTCAGTTCCATTATCTCATGGAGAAATAGGATCCATCTCTGTAGAATCGTTTGATGTCATCTATGATATTGAGAATGGAAACATTGAAACAATTTACTTGGATCCTGATTTTGTTGAATTGATCATTATCATGAATACTGTATCTGATGGAACTGTAGAGTTGACAATTCCAAGGTCACTATTGGATGCAAAATTTGATACTTCTGATGATGTATTTTTTATCTTAGTTGACGGCTTTGAAACTGATTATGTGGAAATAAATTCAGCATTTGATTCTAGAACTATTATCATTCCCTTTTTTGGAGGTGATTCAATTATTGATGTTATTGGAACTGATACTCTTAATCTATTCTCAAAACCTGAAATCCCCTCTTGGATCAAAAACAATGCCGGTTGGTGGGCTGATGGGCAAATTGATGATACAGCATTTGTCCAAGGAATCCAGTATCTAATTAATCATGGAATTATGAATATTCCTCCAACTGAATCTGGAGAATCATCTGAAAAAGGTATCCCCTCTTGGATCAAAAACAATGCCGGTTGGTGGGCTGATGGGCAAATTGATGATACAGCATTTGTCCAAGGAATCCAGTATCTTATTACAAATGGTATTTTAGATGTATGATTAGGGGCTCAATCCAGCAAATTATGCATAGACTTCAAGTCATTTTTAAATGGTATGAGAGTTTCAGGAATTTCAACTTTGATTGAATCTTTCAACGACAAACCCTGAGACTTTTTTTCATTCCATACTTTAGAATTAAATTCAGTTATCTCCTTGGTGTTTTTGCTTTGGTCTTCTGAATTCTCAGATTCGGCTTGTCTTTGTTTATGGATGCTTTCTTTTGAATACAAAATTTTCCAAAGATGTTCAGTAATAAATGGAGTAATTGGTGCTAACAATTTCAAAACTGTTGAGAGTGTTTTGTGCAATGTGAATATTGCTCCATCTCGTTCTTCATCTGAAAAATTAATTCCGTAAGCTCTTGCTTTAACCATTTCAATGTAATGAGATGCAAACAAATTCCATGTAAATTCTCTAATTGCAATTGCAGGAATAAAAAAGTTATATTCATCATAACCTCGTTTGCATTCTTTCACTAAATTATCCAGTTCTGATAAAATCCATTTGTCTGATGGGCTAAGTATTCCAGATT
>JAOUNZ010000226.1 GCA_029880665.1 Candidatus Nitrosopumilus sp. | reverse complement strand
TGAAATTGTAGCATCATCACTTGATTCCACTATTCTTATGGTGTATTTTTTGTCAAGTTCGATATCCTCAACCCATAGTCTGTCGCCACATGGACCGACCCCGATGCTGCATTCTCCCATCGAATAATGAGTTATAACATACTCACCGGTGTAATTGTATTCCACTGCACCAGGAATTATTGCAGTGTTATCAAAAAGAGAATGCCATTTGTATAATGGAAGTTCCAATATCCCACTTGCGTCAATTAACGGCATCTCTAGTATTGAAACATTGAGGTTTTTTGAAACCTCCGGAATCATAACGTCAAGTGTCGATTTGGGATTATTCACATCAAATGATCCGTAAGAAGTTTGAAGAACTGTTGGTTCATCAATTGAGATCCCTCTCCAGTTTGCATCAACAGTACTTTTCTCAAATCCAGTTGTCATGACATGGTTTGTAATGGTTGGTACTAGTTGTACCTTGTATTCAATTACTGCAGAGTTTTCATTTCCCTGCAATATTGCTTGATAGTTTATCTTGGCATCACTAACAACAGCATTACTTGAGATCTCTCTCAAGTTTTTGTTAAGTGACTTTACAAGTTCGTCCATTCCAAGAGTTTCTGAATCTGCCTCAAAGGAAATTGCCTGGTTTTTTCCACGCAGTAATTCAGATATGTCGCCGCCGTTTGGGTATTCGATGTATATTATTCTCAAAAACTGAAATGATGGTTCTGTTGTGTCCTGTTGGTACAGTATTGTGCCATCAAGTTGCGCAGCTGATGCGTATGGAACAAGGCCTGCAACTAGTATTATTGCTAATAGTATTTGTTTCATATCAATATATCCATAGAAATGGATATATTCATTATTATCAAATACATGAGTTATGGCGGATATATCCACGGCAGCACACACATCAATGGACATATTCAGAGCAATAATGGACCATGGTCCGCTTACGTTATACTCTGCAAACAGCAAGACAAGAATTCCAATAGGCACAGTCCACAGGCATTTTAAACAATTAAACGAATCAGGCAAGATTCGAGTGTATGAGTCAAAAAGCAAAGGCAGAAAAAAGATAGTGTACGGGCCAACCATGTATGGGATTGTAAGTTTTTACAAGCAAGACAAAGAGTTTGCAGGAAAAATTGAAAACTATTACCTAATATGGATTGAAGATAAAGAATTTCAAAGAGATCTTGAAGCAGAAGGGTTTGACATATCAGTCGAGAATTTAAAAAAATCAAAGCAAGTATTTAGAAAATACATGAATTATTTCAGCGCAGTAGAAGAGCAGATAGAAAAGATAAGAAGCGGCAAGGACTCGATATCTCGAGACATGCAGGTATTCTTTAGTTCAATGATGTTGTCATCCAATCCTCACTATCAAAAACTCTGGACAGAGTTGTACCAGGAGCTTCCCGGAATGCAAAAAAATCTTGAGGAATACATGAATGCAATGATAAAATCATACAGCGAATTCAAAAAGAGTCTTAGAAGATAACTTGGTTTGAATATGAAAGTATAATTGCAAAAATTATGAGTGCAGTCGGAACAAGATACAGAAACCTATTGATGTTTTTTTTCTTGTTTTGATATGCAAGATATAAAATCACACCGACAGATATTGCCATGATCACGTTTAGAATATCTAAAACATCATTAATTATGCTGCATTGACGCAATCCCCACATACAGTAAAGAATCAAAAAAATGAAATTCCATGCTGAATGAAACAGGATTGCAAACCAGCCTTTTTTGCTAACCCAAGTCCTAATGCTAAAAAATATGTGCGGGATAGTAAGCAAAAATCCGCCATATGCCAACGTCTCAATCGAAAAGACGCCGGAGCTAAACAGATGAGCTATCGACCAAAATACACCAGTACCAAAAAGTATGAGCGGGTTGCCAGTAAAGTAATATGGAATTCCAAAAAATACTGCTTCCTCTAACAATCCTGAGCTTAGTGCAAGTAAAATTGATACTGGAAACTGAGGTATTTCATAGTCTGAAATTACATTTGTTGCAAGAAATGAACCTGCATACATCAAAATCAGGCTCAATCCGTGATAGAACAATCCCATCTTTAGGAGATAAAAAACACTGGTTTTATGAAACGGTTTTAGCCATGTCTTTGGATGGAAATCATAAATTTCAGGAATCATTGCTGT
>JAOUNZ010000225.1 GCA_029880665.1 Candidatus Nitrosopumilus sp. | reverse complement strand
AGCAAGTATTACAAATAGTTCCCAAATGGAATGTAATGTATTATTCATTTGAACTTGAAAACAGTCCTCGAGATGTCATTAATGTCATAAATGAATATTTTAATCGAACAAGACATGATGAAAAAAACGTCATTTTATTTATCTGGATGAAATTTTCTTATTTGTATCCCACTTGCTATTTTTGGTGGTAACCACGTTTTACGGTGAATATTTCTAACTTATACAGCAGTCTATGATTCCAAACTTTTATTCCAAAAACTAAAAACAATTTACAACAATTTCAATATTTTATTCTAAAAATCAAGAATCACCTGATGATTCTAATACTTCATGTATAGTCAGTTCGATGTTGAATAAACAAGATAAACTTACCTTTTTTGGATTAATGACACTTGTGCTTGTAAGTGGTGTCCCACTTGTATTTTCTGCAGGTCTTGGGGATGATTGGAACTCAATCAAATCATCACTTTCTGATGGGGAAAAGGCATTAACGGTCACAGATTCTTTGTCTCATGTTGGTGATGCTCAATCCATTTACGTGTCTAGTTTTAAGAATGCTGCAGTAAAAGTAGATGTTGAAAGTGATACTCTAATCGAAACTGCATTTAAAGACATTAAAACAAATCATAGTTCTGGAGATGTTGAAAAGGCATCTCTCAATAGACAAATAATAGACAAAACAATTTACAAGATTGCATTTATGAAAATGGAATCTGCCATAGAAAAGAATGATTCAATTGAATTTCTTAACTGGTATGATGTAATGGAAAAGAAATTCAAAATCTCTGAAAAAGAATACACTGCAAATTCTTTGTTGGCACAGATAAAGTCTGATAATTCGCTGTTATCTACAAATAGTCCTGCCATCACCAAAGAACTTTTAGGAATCTTTAAGCTAAAAACAATAGAAGAACTAGAGGAAGCTATTGCTGCATTGGATGAGGGAAACATCAAAGATGCAAAAAAGTTCACATATGAAGGACTGTACTATTACCGTACTCTTCACCCATCTATAGAGGAAAAACTTGGAGCAGAAACTGCAAACAAGTTATTACATGAAATGGAGGAGGCAATTGAAGTCACTATGAGTGGAAAATCTGCACAAGAAATGAAAGTAAAGATGGAACATATTTTAGAAGAAGCGGAGCTCATCATTAGAGAATATGAAGGAGGAAACACCTCTGAGACAGGTTTGGCATTATCTGGAATTAAGGACAGATTAAGTTTAGTCGAGGTAGAGTATACAGATGCAGTTAAAGATGGAAAAATTGTTGATCAAGAAGAATATGATGAGACAGTAGTATTTTTGGCAAAAGCAACCGAGATCTTCAATCAAAACAAAATGACATTCAAGGAATTATCTGATTCAGATACACTTTCACTAGAAAACAATCTCAAAGAGATTGACAAAGTTGTAACATCAAAAGATAATCCAAACAAGGTCAGTATATTGGTAGGTAAAGGCATTAACAGCATTGCAACCCTTGAAAACTTGGCAGGAGGCTCTGTCCAAACAGACACTGTAGAACATATCGTAGAAATTGAGCGCCTGTTAAATGAGGCCAAAAAAGAGTATCGCGCAGGCAATACCCAGATAGCCTTTGATCTAGTTAGCCAAGCTTACTTGGACAACTATGAATTTGTCGAGGGTCCTCTTGGCGAAGTTGATCATGATTTAATGGAAAAAATAGAGATCGATATGCGAGAGGAGTTACGTAATATGATAAAGTCCAATGCATCTCCGGACTCAGTTGACAACCAAATTGATATGATTTTGATAGACCTTACAGAAGCCAAGAAGATAGTTCCAGAGTTTGGGACAATTGCACTACTTGTCTTGTTTGTTGCAGTTGCTTCAATTATCGTACTTTCACGTGGTCGAAATGTGCTCTTACTAAATAAAATGCAGTGATTCCAAACCTTTAGAATTATTATCTGCTTTAAATAAAGTTCATCGGAATTTTTAAAATATCTTGTTACTTTCAAAACATGCTCGGATTTTTTTTGTTTTGATGCTTGCAGTGACTTTAGTTCCTAGTTTTCCAATATTCGCCCAATCCTCAGATGCTGACACATCTGCTTTGTTTACCTCAGAAATATTGATAATTTTTCTTGACATGGTTGCAGAAGAGATAAAAAATGAAAATATGGATGGAGCAGCCCAACT
>JAOUNZ010000051.1 GCA_029880665.1 Candidatus Nitrosopumilus sp. | reverse complement strand
CCGTCAACTTCACCATCTTTAGTGATTGACGTAATGGTATGGAATGCAGTGTCTGCATTACTCCATGTAACCGAATCTCTTGGGTATATCGTGATTTCGCCTGTAGTTACGCCAGTTGATTTTTCAGACCAAAAATAAGGAGCATTAGGATCTGCTGCTCCTGAGGGTATTTTAATATCGTATGTTTCAGCAAAGGCTAAACTACCAAATCCTATGATAAATACAAAAAATAAGGATAAAGCTACAGATTTCATTCTCATAATACTGTTGTGTATGATTAGGTATTTCAACTATTCAAGATCGACAAAACATACAAAAACCAGATACTTGTTTCATTAATGTGCAGACGAAGTTTATTTTTGTGACAGGCGGTGTAATGTCGGGCCTTGGAAAAGGTGTAACTACATCCTCAATTGCAAAATTATTACAGTTGGCGGATCAAAAAGTATCATGCGTAAAAATAGATCCATATCTAAACTATGATGCAGGAACAATGAATCCTGTGGCTCATGGTGAAGTCTTTGTCACTGAAGATGGAGGAGAATGTGATATGGATATTGGAAACTATGAAAGATTTTTAAACCAAAATATTCTGAAAAGTCACAACATTACAACAGCTCAAGTTTACTCTTCTGTGATTGAAGCAGAAAGAAAAGGAGAGTATTTGGGAGCATGTGTTCAGATTATCCCTCATGTGACTGATGAGATAAAAAATAGAATTAGAAAAATTGCCGAAGATGAAAAATTAGACTTTTTGATTGTAGAATGTGGCGGTACTGTGGGGGACATAGAATCGCTACCATTTCTGGAGGCACTCAGACAAATGAGAGTTGAAGAAGGCCCGCAAGGTGTGATTTTTGTTCATGTGACATTAGCGCCATCCCTTGATGTGGTTGGGGAACAAAAGACAAAACCAACTCAACATAGCGTTCAAGAGCTTAGAAGAATAGGTATACAGCCAGACTTTTTGGCAGTAAGATGCACTCTTCCGCTGGAAGAAAAAACAAAACAAAAGATTGCGATGTTTACAAATGTCACGCCAAAAGACGTTTTATCATGCCATGATGCAAAATCCATTTTCCAAGTTCCACAGATGCTCTATGACCAAGGAATCATGGATTCGATATTTACAAAATTCGGAAAGGTTGGCATGGTCAATACATCTACCAAATGGGATCAGTGGAATAAGATTGCAGAAAACATGGTAAATCATGAAGATCAGAAGATAAATATTGCAATGGTTGGAAAATATGTTACACTTGCTGATAGTTATGTCAGTGTAAATCATGCACTAAGACATGCAGGAGCAAAAACAGGTAAATCCATTGATATTGATTGGATAGATTCTGAGTCAATTACAGACTATAGTGTTTTATCAAAATATGATGGAATATTAGTTCCAGGAGGGTTTGGCACAAGAGGATCCGAGGGAATTATTCAAACTGCAAACTTTGCTCGCGAGAAAAACATCCCTTATCTTGGAATATGCTTTGGATTTCAATTGGCAGCAGTTGCATTTGGAAGATATGTCTTAAAATTAGAGGATGCAAATTCTACAGAGATTAAAAGCGATGCAATGAATCCAATTGTTGATTTACTTCCAGAACAAAAAGATATCTCGGATATGGGTGGGTCACTTAGATTGGGTGCCAATGAAATATTTCTCAAAGACAATACAAATGCGCGTAAAATTTATCACAGATCTGTTATTAGTAAGCGCCACAGACACAGATATGAGATCAATAAAAAATACATTCCAGAATTTGAAAAAAACGGGTTGATATTTTCAGCTGAAAGTGACAATGGAAAAAGAATGGAGATACTTGAAATTCCATCCCATAAATTTTATCTGGGTGTTCAATTCCATCCTGAATTTAATAGTAGACCCGGATTTCCAGAAGAAGTTTTTGAAGCATTTGTAAAAGCATCTACAGAAAAATAATCCGCTATACTGAAAAGATCACTTCAGCAATTAGGATATTTTATACGTTAAATCTTTAAAAAAATAACAATGACAGTTTAAGATATGTGGCAATGAAATAATGCCTGATAAGAATTTACTCAGAAATTTCTTAAAACATTCAGTTTATGTGCTTTAGAAATACCCAATCCGTACATGTAGCTTCTCTAAAAAAATAACCTTACTGATCACTCTATTCTAGATATCTCATAAATTTTCTGCCTAGCATCTCTTATTGATACCTTCTTCTTTACATATCCCTTCTTCAGTAAATGACTCAAAGCCAACCTGACCGTTCTATCAGGAAGTAATGTTTTGTTTGCCAAATCTTTTTGTGTGAGTGCGCCCTCGTATTCTAGTGTCTTCAATAGTAATTTTGAGCTTGGAGGCATGCTGAGTAATTCTTCAGCTAGGTGCACTTTTTTTGCCAATGCCGAAATTGCAGTTGAATCTTTTTTGAGCCTAATGATTTTTGCCGGTGGAAAGAACTGAGAACACTCAACAATTTTGTTCACCTTATATCTGTCCAAACCATCAAGAACAGCTTCACAGTGTAATCTTGCGGATATATCATCAATCTCAATCGAACTTTTGTTAGAAACGATTATTGGTCTTCTGGTAACATCAAGTGAATTCACAGAAATTATTTCAAACACTGCAGAATCTTGAAATAGCACAGGTCCGCCAGCAGACATCGAATAGGCCGAAGATCCGATGGGGGTAGATACGATTATTCCATCGCTGTTATCATGCCATACCTCATCCCCATTCACTCTAAGTGTATGCTCCATCAACATTGCACTCTTTGATGAAAATACTGCAACATCGTTTAGAACTGGATAAACATTTTTTCCATCGATCTTCACTCCTAATCGAGGGACCTCTTCTACGGCATACTTTTGTTTTTTTAAAATATTAACATATGCAGAAAATTCTCGAAGTTCAACCTGAGCTAAAAACCCGCTTGCCTCCCCTTCACTCACTCCTAGTACTGGAGAGATGGAATCAAACGTCCTGTGAAAATAATTTCTAACTCCCTTATCCCCACCTAAAACAATAACACAGTCAGATTCCTTGTTCTTAGATTTACCAATTGGAAACGACTTGATTCCAGAATCATCCAAAATTTTCTTTATTGTCTTTGCAGCAGATTCAGTAGTTCCTGAACCGTAAATTCCTATTTGCATAGAAGAATGAATCAATTCAGTTCAATAAAAGAATGATGATTATAGGTCACGAAATTTCACTAGATTATAAAAATAGGAGGCATTTGTTTGAACTGTCCCTTTTGAAGGAATTTTTTGTAAGCCTAGATTTTTTGAATCAAGGGCTGCTTGAGCAGCACCTCCTGCGAAACATAATGCCCACAAAAAATCTTTTTCTTTGATCATCGTACAGGTAAACGCTGTACAGAAGATGTCTCCTATCCCAGTGGTGTCATGAATTTGCTTGTTAGGAAGTGTTATTGAGTAGACCTTGTCTTTTACTAAAAGAGAAACATTTTCTTTGTTTGTCAATAAAACATACTTAACTCCTTTCTTTTGTAATGCCATCATCATTTCATCATGAGTGCCACTAACAATTTGCTGAGACTCTTCAGGATTGACCTTGATTGCATCAACCTTGGACAAATCAAGATTAGTCTTTTCCAAAAAAATATTGTTTTGTGAATCCTTTCTTCTCAGAAAACCTTGAGGATCAACAAAAATAAAATTAGAATCATCTTTTATTTTTCTAAAAACGTCACTTGATACCTCATGATATATTGGGCTAACAAGATGTCCATCAGCATCCATACTAGAATAATCAATAGACTCGCATTCGTTTTCAAGCTTCAGAATTCTGTCGGAACCCGTAATTGAGATGTTGAATCGGGTAGTATTTTTTTTAGATTCGGCATTTGTAAAATTTATCTTATTTAGGGTGAGATATTGTTTTGGAAAATCAGGACCAATTTTTGTATACAAATCAACATCAAACTTGAATTCACGCGCGGTGAGTCCACAATAGCAAGCAGATCCGCCAATTTGCTCATATGTCTGATCCTCAATATGTATTGAATCTATTGCACAATGGGCAAAAACAGCTAATTTCACTTTATTTGATTTACTGAATTGTGATTTAGTTTTTTGCATTTTCTTCAATGCAATTTTTGCAAAGAATTCTACCTTTGATTACTTCAATTTCTACTCCGGATGTAAAGCAATGATGACAAAGACCGCGCATCTAAACCATATGAAATAACCCGATCTTAGATTAAAAGATATGTGATTTTCAGCCGGTTCAGGCATAAATTAGTACCTATTTACTAATATCCTACAAGAATATAAGTAGGCAAATTTGTTCAGGTTCATGCCACTCAAACGTGCAAGCAGAGGTCGTACAAAAGGAGGAAAAGGTTCCTCGGGTACAGTACAATGTACAAACTGTGGACAAACGGTTCCAAAGGACAAGGCAAAAAAAGTCACATCCAGATTGAATCTTGTCGAACATACATTGGCAAAAGAACTCCGTGCACAAGGCGCATACATTGCATCACCAACAGTCTTGAAGCATTATTGCATTTCATGTGCAATTCATTTCAAAATTCTGAAAATCAGATCGGAAGACAGCAGACGAAAACGTGGAAAACTACGTTAGTCTTTTTCTTGAATACTTTTTGTCGTAATAACCATTCTTTGAATTAACGTAATCCCTGCAATTATTACAACTATGATTACTGCGTATTCCATAAATCCAATAATCCCAATTACTGCAATTACCAATAATCTTTCTGCCCGTTCACCAATCCCAATTCCTTGAAGCTTTATGTTTATTGCATCTGATTTTGCTCGCGCATAACTTACCAATAAAGACAATGTTATTGCCAGCAACACAAGATATGGCTCTACATACCCCCCAATCAAAATTCCTAAAAATATTGCCCCTTCTGCAATCTTGTCAAACATCGAATCAAGATATGACCCCTTAACTGAGATCTTACCTGTGACTCGTGCAACTTGACCGTCAACCATATCAAAGAATCCTGAAACAAGTAACAAAATCCCACCAATTACTAATCCGTATTCTATCCCCAAACCGTAAATAATTGCAGAAATCATGGCAAACACAAGACCAACAAAAGTCCAAAAATTAGGCGATAACCCGGTAGATGCAAATCCTTTCCCAATTTTCTCAAGTGCGGGTCGGAGTGAGTCCCTCAGATTATTTAGCATATGATATCTCAAATTTCCCCATCTAATAAAGTGATGAGGATGAATTCATAGAAAATCCAAGTTAAAATCTGTAAAATCGAGTACGGATTTATAGAATAAATATAAAAAAAGCAATAAATAACGAAAATGTGATGTTATGCTGTACATGCCATTCAAACTGTGATTATGTCTTTATTCGTGATTGAAATTTAGTTTGTAACAGAAATAAAACATCAGTGCCATATTTTGCAATGCTTGATCATTTAAGTTGAGATAAGTTGATGGCAATCAAGGTAGAGATTATTTTTGCAGCTAACGACGCGGTAGCACCATTATCGTGATATGGATTTAGCTCCACAACATCTACTCCTATGACTTTTGTTTCTTCAAATGTCTGAATCATGTCAAACAATTCTCTTGAAGTTATCCCTATTGCCTCAGGATTGCCAACCCCCGGTGCATATGCAGGATCTAACACATCAAGATCAAAACTAGAATAAATCGTATCAAACGTTGATACGTAATCTCTTAGCAGACGTGGTCCATCCCCATCCCTGATCTGCCTATCTGTAATAGTTTTGATGTTGTTTTCCTTAAGAAACTCCAATTCTTCTTTTACAAAAGCTCTGGCGCCAACATGTAGAATATTTTCAGCGCCTCTTTCTTCTACAACTCTTCGAAGGTATGATGCATGGCTTAGTTTAATGTCTGCGAATTCATCTCGTAAGTCATAATGAGCATCAAACACGACATATCCCGTCTCTTTTGGAAAGCTGGTGTAAGTTCCATATGTGATAGAGTGTTCACCGCCCAAAACGAATAACTGCCTTTTTTTTGCAATAAGTTCAGTGGTAATTTTTTTCACCATGTCAATCATTTCTGATGCCACAACAGTGTGCCTAGTATTTCCCAAATCCTCGATACTGACTGTCTCTAGATCTACTTGAAGGTTAGGATGAAAGATTTCTATGTTGTTAAATGAATCACGAATTGCATCAGGACCAAACCTGCAACCTGGTTTGTAAGAGTGAGTTGCATCAAATGGAATGCCAAAAATAGTTGCGACAGGTTCTGATTCATTATCTGATGCAGTGATCAGTGGGTTTCTATTCATGTATAAATCTAGAAAGCTCATTTTTACACCATTAATTGAGGTCTCTTTGATAGATGTTTCGGCAAATTCAAACCCGTGAATGGCTTTCCTTGAGTTTGCTCTTTGATCTCATTTAGGAAATCGTCAAACGATATTTCTCTAACATTGCCTGTTTGTCTATCACGTATATTCAGATTTTGTGAATTTGCTTCCTTTTCACCAATCACCAAAATATATCGAATCCATTCTTTTTCTGCCTCACGGATTCTCTTACCGATACTCTCATTTCTATCATCAATGTCAATGCGGATACTGTTTGATGAAATTTTATCCGCTAAACTCTCACAAAAATCATTAAACTCTTCTTTTAACGGAATTATTCTAACCTGTGTTGGAGCTAACCATAATGGGAACTGTGGTTTTCTCCCCTCCTTAATTTCTTTTGCCGCTTTTTCTAATAATGCATAAATTATTCTCTCTATTGCCCCACTTGGGGAATTGTGCAAAATGATTGGGTTTTGCTTTTGATTATGTTCGTCTACAAAATTGATATTATATCTATTGCCGTTTTCAACATCAATCTGATCTGTGGATAGCGCAGATGCCTTTCCAAGATTATCAATAAAGTTAAACTCCCATTTTAAAACAAAGTAAAAGAATTTCTCCCTCCACATTTCAACTAGCACAGGTCTACCATGTTTCTTTACTAGTTCCTCAA
>JAOUNZ010000223.1 GCA_029880665.1 Candidatus Nitrosopumilus sp. | reverse complement strand
AGAAATCAAAAATGATCTAAAATCAAAAATGCCTGAAAGCATTAGCTCTAAAAAAGAAAGATACGTTTCAAAATATCACATTCCAGTACAAGTTGCAGAGGTGTTGTCTTCAGACAAGTTTTATTCTGATCTGTTTGAAAAATCTCACACTGCAGAAAACGCAAAGGAAGTTGCAAATATCATAACAACAGATTTGATGGGACTTGTTGATACGAGAGAGAAACGTAGAGACTCAAAATTCACTGCCACGCATCTTAAGGATTTGGCGGATTCAATCCAATCAGGAAAAATTTCTAGGAATTCTGCAAAGAATGCATTATATGAAATTGTAAAAACTGGAAAGGACTTGTCCCAGATAATATCTGAATTGGATCTTGGCAATGTGTCCGATGAGTCTGAATTGTCTGAACTTGTTGAACAAATAATATCTGAAGAACCACAGGCAGTTGAACAGGCAAAATCAAACCCTAAAACAATAAACTATCTGGTTGGTAAGTTGATGCAAAAGACTAAAGGCAAGGCAGATCCTGCCTTGACTCTGAATTTACTAAAAAGCAGATTGATGTCTGATGACTGAACTTTCGTTAGAAGATATCGAGTTTATCAAAATACTTTCTATCTCTGATGCATCAATACTTCAAGTGGGTATGAATGATGCTACTAGGAACAGGTTGAATGGACGGATCGGTACAATCCTAAGGGAGTATTATCGTGAAAACACGATGAATACAGGTGCCAAATGGACTAGAAAATTTCTAAGAGCAGGGATTACTGAGGACGATGGAAAGTCTGCAATCGCATGTGCCAGGCGCCTTGGAATTGATATCTCATAAACCAAAAAATCTTTTAACACTTGGCAAGTTTTGAAGAATTATAACTTGTCTGATTTTGCATTCATTCCAACAGAAAAGCAAACCCAGAATTCAAATATTTTCAGATTCATGAAAAAACACAACATATCGTCTTTTGAGGAATTGTCTAAAAAATCAATAGAGGATTTAGAGTGGTTTTGGGAATCAGTAGACAAGGACATAGGCATAGTTTGGGATGTCCCATATGAAAAAACACTTGATGTTTCTAGCGGTATTGCATGGCCTAAGTGGTTTGTCGGAGGAAAAACAAACATCTACAAATCAACAGTTGAAAAATTTGCAAAAAAAAATCCTCAAAAGACTGCATATTGTTTTGAGTCAGAAGACGGAATTAAATCAAAAATTTCTTATTCCGAATTGGATTACAAAGTATCCAAGCTTGCAAATGGCCTGACAAAACTAGGTGTAAAAAAAGGAGATGTGATTGCAATTTATTTGCCGATGATTGAAGAGGCAATTCTGGCTATCCTTGCAGCCTCTAAAATCGGAGCGGTTCAAACTGTGATTTTTTCTGGATATAGCTCTGAGTCGCTTCATACACGATTAAAAGATTGCAATGCAAAGATCCTCATCATCTCAGACGGATTCTACAGAAAAGGAAAACCCATATCTCAAAAACAGTCTGCTGAAACTGCAACAATTGGCACTAATGTTGAAAAAACCATTGTTGTCCCATACAAGGGAGTTGATGATCATGTCGAATCTGAAAAAATTATTTTTTATGATGGTCTAATAAAATCACAAAACAGTCAATGCCTGACTGAGTCTATGGATTCTGAAGATCCACTGTTTATTCTGTATACATCAGGCACGACTGGCAAGCCTAAAGGAGTAGTTCACACGCATGGAGGTTTCTCTGTTTTCGCAGGACACCAGGCTGCATATCTAATTGACACCAATGAAAATGACACGCTGTTGTGGCCTGCAGATGTTGGATGGATTACAGGCTTGGTTTGGAATGTCTATGGGTTATTGATGGTAGGGGCATCCGCAGTCATTTATGATGGAGCGTTAGATTTTCCAACGACTGATAGAGTTTGGACTATGCTATCAGAATATCATGCGACAATTTTTGGAATATCTCCAACTGCCGTAAGATTGTTTAAAAAAAATAATGTCGAACCGTTGAAATCATTCCAGTTGGATAAAATCAAAAACATTCCAACTACTGGCGAACCGCTTGATGAAGATTCATGGTGGTGGCTGTATGAGAAAGTAGGGAATAAAAGAATCCCAATAATGAATCTGTCTGGCGGTACAGAAGTTGGCGGTGCAATGATATCTGTATTTCCAGGAATGAAGTTAAAGCCTAGTACTGTGGGGGTTCC
>JAOUNZ010000224.1 GCA_029880665.1 Candidatus Nitrosopumilus sp. | reverse complement strand
AATATCAGTAGCGTGCTTATGAGAATTAATGAAAAAATAATCAACATAGTATTCACTATGACATTTTATCACTAAGAATATTTAGGGATGTGAAAATTTTAGCTAGTGCCAAAAAAGGATTATTTGGAATCAACATAAGTATGGATATTTTTTGTCAAAAAAAAGTTTCTATCCCAAGTTCAGAGGGATATAGACACTTCCAAAGGACTCACTGCCTCTAAAGTAGTAATTTTTTTCAGGATCATATTCAAAGGTAGTTCCTCCGCCTCCAATGTTTGGTCCAAAGAACATATTGAACATTTTAGTTTCTCCAGGTTTTACTACAATCTGGCCATTGGTGAAATCCATTCCTGAATACTTGAAATCTTTAACACCGTTTGTGACATCGTAGTTACATACAGCAGGTCCCGTACAAAACAGTGCCTCGGTTTGAGAACCAGTATTCTCAACTAAGATTCTGAGTCTCAGCATTGCTTGACCAGATGATGTAATTTCAAAGCTGTTTCCTTCAGTACCAATGCCAGGCCAAAAGAAGACAACAGGGCCGGCTTGGTAAGATTGTGAAATTATCTTGAAGTTGTATGCAGTAATTTCGTGTTTTGCAGTTCTTTCACAATTAAGTCTATCATAGGGCTTTTTGATTTCAGAGCATTTTTCTAGTTCTGCTTCAAGTGCTGCCAATTCAGAATCAGTATTTTTTGGTGCTTCGGATATCATTTGAGTGGTTTGAGGATTTGCAGAGACTGAGATCAATCCAGTCTTAATCAGATGTTGGATACCATTTACAAATTCGCTGTCAGTTATGGTTCCGTCTGCCCACCAACCAGCATTGGTCTTAACCCAATCAGGAACACCTTCTGATGATTCAGAGGATACTGCTGTTGAAGGAACCACAAGAATATCATTTTTAATCAGGAATTCAATACCAGACAGGAATTCAGATTCAGTAATTGTTCCGTCTGCCCACCAACCAGCATTGGTCTTAACCCAATCAGGAATTTCTCCATAAGCAGATGCAGTAGAGGCAAATAGGAGTATGGTCGTAATTGCAGTCATTGTGAGTTTCATTGTTGCATTTATTCATTAAGAATATTTAAGATAGTATCAAATTGATTTATAGTGCTAACTTGGTTTGTAATGCTAGAAAAAAAGAAGCAAGAAGGTAAAGTCTAGTGGCAATACAAAATATAGTTGTCTTGCTTTATATGCAAATGAAGAACAACTTGAAAAGTGAATGAGGTTCAAGCAACAAACAGAAAGATAAAAGAAATATCTGAAAAGGAAGCCAAAGAATTCGTATTAGAAAGATTTGAGGATGTGAAAAAAAGCAGTAAAATAAAAAATTTGGTCTCATTTCAGGCAATGAACAAATACATGATAATGGCACACAATCAAAACGAATTAAAGATTTTAGGGAATATTGTTGCAAGCAATAAAAAAAACCCATTTTCAGAAATAATTGCAGAGTATGAAAAACATCTAAAAATATCACTAAACAGCAAACCTACAATTAGAACGCACATTAATGTGATAATGCACATCTTTGGATTTTTTTCTAAAAATTTTAACCATCTAGAGAAAGAACGATTTTTTGATTTGATAAACCAATTCAAAGGAAAAAAGATAACCATAGGACGTATTCTATCAGAGATAAATCCAATAATTTACAGATTTGACAATACATATCTTGCCAGTCAGACATATTTCCTTGTATATTCAGATCCAGATATGGGAAATATATTCCAATTTTTAAGAAAAAATGATTTGGAACAAGACGGTATTTGAAAAACAGTTTGGAGGAAAGTAACAAAATGAAAATTCAAGACCAGAAATGTTGAAAATCAGTCAGATTTTCATAATAAATACTCAGAAAAAATCTGAAAGGGTTTTCTGCCGCATTAATTTTAAAATATTTCCATGTGAAAGCCATTCAGTTTTGCTTATGCTGGTTCTATTTGACGCCAAAAGAATTGCATCATCAAAATTAGCAACAAGGGTGGGATTTTGATTCATGGTCGCACGAATACCCTCACGAACTTGCCATACACCCACAGGAATCGCATATTCAGATCTGATTTCACGCAAGATGACAACTCCCGCCTGAATTTTCATTTTGGATAAGTATTCCACTACGCCTAATTTGGCTGCAAAATATGCTCCGGCAATAGCTGGTGAATGATCAATTCCACGTGCATCCTCA
>JAOUNZ010000222.1 GCA_029880665.1 Candidatus Nitrosopumilus sp. | reverse complement strand
TTACAACGTCGCCTTGTGTAACTCTTAGTGTTGGTCCTGGGACTTGTCCACTAAAGGTCATTGCGTTGTAAGTTTTTCCTCCCATGATTGGAAGTTTGACACTTTCACCAGTCAAATTGAACTCAACTAGGTTGCGTCCAGTCTTTGCTAATGCACCACAATCAGTTTCTGCAAATGCCTGTGGCATTACAAGCTGCAAACCTCCCATTTGGTGGATTTGTTCAATTACATTGGCATCCATTTTGTTGATGTCAAGTGACTGTCCGCCAATCTGGGTTTGTGTGATTGTGCTTCCGAATAAGGATGCTCCCACTACAGCTACTGCTGCAATAGTAAAGAGCATACTAACGCGCTTATTCATAAGCACGATGACTAGCGAATCATATATAATAATTCCTATTATCAACCCATGAAATCATCCAAAAAGGAATATGAATAAAGGGGAAGAAATTACCAAATCCATCATGAAGTTTAGATTGGACGAGGATTCGCTTGGTAGAGTTGAAATTCCTGCTGATGCATATTATGGCGCATTTACAGGCAGGGCAATCAAGCAGTATCACGTGACAGGAAACAAAAGTCACGAGAATCTGATAAAGTCATTTGTGATGATCAAGCGCTCAGCTGCGGTTGCAAACATGAAGACAAAAGCCATCGATGTCAAACGCGGGAAAGCCATAGTTGCAGCATGCGACCGAATTTTGTCTGGAAAATATGTCAATCAGTTTGTTGTTGACATGATAAACTCAGGTGCAGGTACCGCATTCAATATGAATACCAATGAGGTAATAGCAAATGTAGCTCTAGAAATTTTACACAAAAAGAAAGGACAGAATGAGTTCTTGCATCCAAATGATCATGTCAACATGTCACAGTCAAGTAACGACACATATCCGACTGCCATGCATGTTGCAATTTTGATGAACCTGAAAGAGACAATCCCGGCCATAGATGTTCTGATAAAGTCATTGTCTAGAAAGGCAAAAGAGTTTTCATCATTTAAGAAGATAGGCAGGACCCATCTGATGGACGCACTGCCAGTAACACTAGGAAGTGAGTTTGCAGCTTATGCAACATCAATCACCAAAGCAAGAGATGCAATCATTGCATCACAGAAAGAATTGCAAAATATTGCGCTTGGCGGAACTGCGGTAGGAACTGGGGCAAACACACCAAAAGGTTACAGAAGAATCGCCATTGCGGAACTTGGAAAGATTGCAAAGATTCCACTCAGACCTGAAAGAGATATGCAGCATGGTTTGCAAAGCAAGTTTGCAGTCGGAAACATGTCAGGAAATCTGCGAAACTTGGCACTAGAAATCGGAAAGATTGCAAACGACATTAGATTGATGGCGTCAGGTCCAATCGCAGGATTGGCAGAATTAGGAATTCCAGCAGTGCATGCAGGTTCATCAATCATGCCTGGAAAGGTCAATCCGTCTTTAGCTGAATGCATGAACATGATTTGCTTTAACATCATCGGAAACGATACTGCAGTTTCCTATGCAGTACAAGGCGGACAGTTTGAGCTAAACGTTATGCTGCCCGGGATGCTAAAGTGTATATTAGAATCAACTGACATGCTCAAGAACTTCTTGCCGATATTTTCTGCAAACCTAATTGACGGGTTAACTGCAAACAAAGAAAAGTTACGAGCAGACATTGAAAACAGTCCAGTAATTGTAACGCTGTTAACTCCAAAAATAGGATATCTAAAGTCAGCAGATCTTTTCAAAGAATCATTAAAAACCGGAAAGACTATCAGGGAACTCGTCGTTTCAAAGAAACTAATGAGTAACAAAGAGATTGATTCTCTATTCGGGTAAATTATGGCAAAGATTTTTGTAGAAGCCTATGGATGTTCTGCAAGCTTTGCAGATTCGGAGATGATTTCAGGATTGGTTCTAAATGGAGGCCATACTTTGGCTGACAACTCATCAGAATCAGATCTAAACATCATAGTCACATGTTCTGTCAAAGATTCAACTGCAAACAAGATGATGCACAGAATAAAGTCATTAAAATCAAAGCCACTGATTGTTGCCGGATGCCTCCCAAAGGCAGAGAAAGATACGGTTGAGAAGATTTCAGAAGAGGCCAGTCTCTTAGGACCTAACTCGTTAGGGAAAACCCTTCAGGTGATCAGCTCAACAATGAAAGGAAAAAAGCAAATAGCACTAGAAGACTCGGATTTGTCAAAAGTTGGTCTGCCCAAAGTCAGACTAAATCCGGCAGTAG
>JAOUNZ010000221.1 GCA_029880665.1 Candidatus Nitrosopumilus sp. | reverse complement strand
TCTCTTGACATTGGTGGAATGTGTGCTTATTGCCATCTTGATTGCAACATCAAAACATCAAAATTCATTACAAAACCAACCGAGTCTACCAACTGATGATGTCTTGTGGATGTTACAATAGTGTCTGCTATCATCGCTTTGTCGTATCTTTCAAAAAACTCAAAATTCTTTGAAGACATTCTCTTCTTGCCTGATTATATGATTGAATAATTTTCTTTTCAAAAGGATTAGATGCTATTATTTATGAATTCTTATGAATTAACAAACGTAAATTGATGGTAAGGGAATATGTCAAAAGCCTTCTGGAGGTTTCTGGACAAAGACATTGCAGACAAGCGCATCGGTTTTTGTGTCCCTGTATTGAACATTACATGAAACAAATTTTCCCTTTAGCGCACGTTCCAGATCTTCTTTTGTGGTCTCTTCATATTGCGGTTGTTGAGGATCATCAATCTTTCCAATTGTCACTCTCTCCGTTTTCCCATAATTCTCTTGGTTGTCTTTTCTAGTGTGACTCACTAGTAATTCAAAAGTATTGTTTGTCAGAACCCCGATAACTGGGCCTCCAATCCCATCTCCCATACCTGTTAAAATTTTTTTGTTCTATAATTACTTGGTGGCAATACTGATCTCAAAGTCTGGGACTAATTTCCTTTCTTTTGCTATCTTGAATAATCTTCTGATTGACTCTTCGCCAGAATCCCCCATGTTTACAGTTACTTGATTGACATACATTTTTACAAATTTTTCAATCAAATCACGTGGTTTCCCTCTTGAATACTGCATGGCATATTCTATGGCATCATCAAAATTTTTCAAGCCAAATTCAATTGATGCTTGAAGATACCTGTCAAATTTTACGATGGTTTCCATGCCCAGATTTGTTCTCATTACATTAATTCCAAGTGGAACTGGCAACCCATTTGTTGTCTTGTCCCACCATTCCCCCACATCTAGAATCTTGATGTTTCCTTCTTGCTCATATGATAACTGTGTCTCATGAATCACTAGACCTGCATCGACTTTACCTGATCTGACAGCATCTGGAATGTCGCTAAAATTCATTTCAATATGATCAAATTTCCCTATCATCAGCTGTAGTAACAAGAATGCTGACGTCATCCTTCCTGGGATTGCAATCCTGCATTTTTTTAGTTCCTCAATTGACATTTGCTTTGTTGCAGTGACAATAGGTCCGTAACCAATCCCAAAACTTCCGCCGCTTCTCAAAATTGTATACCCTGGTATGTATGCACATGCATGGACCGAAACTGCTGTGACGTCAAGTTGAGGATCAGTTGCTTTGCGATTTAACTTTTCAATATCTTCTATCACATGATTTACTGTAAAGTCTGGAGATGGAATTTTGCCTGTAAACATCCCATAAAACATGAACGCATCATCAGAATCAGGAGTATGCCCTACAGAAATTTCCATATCTAGTTAGTGGACAGTCGTAATAAAAATCAAAACCTGAAAAAACCGTTTTTCTAATATATGCCAAAGATTGTCTGATGTTGTGAATTCTATTGAATCTTTTGAAAATGACCTTGAACTGCAACTGTCTTTTTTAAGATCATTCAAGTCTCAAAAACCTCTCTCACAGAGTCATCAAAAAAATACCTATTTTTCCGGAAGCGGTGATTCCCTAGTGTCTTCACTACTTGCAGAATCTTTTTCCGGAGGAATCGTAAAAGCCATGGACCCGCTAGATCTTTGCAACAATAAAAAATTGGCAAAATCAAAACATGTCTATTTTGTATCTGTTTCTGGAAATACCATATCTAATATCAAAGTAGCAAAGATTGCAAAAAAATCTACTGCAATCACATCAAATCCCTCCAGCAGACTTGCAAACGCATCTGATGAAATAATCCAGATCACTTTTCCCAGTACAGGCCTGTTTACTGCAGGCAGCATTTCCTTTTTGGCAAGTGCCCTTACGTGTATTTCCCTTGTGAGAAAAATTACCGTTCCTGACGAATCCATATTCCAAAAAGCAAGATCTGTTGCAAAAAAAACCAAACTGTCTAAAAGGATATTTGTTTTGGGAAACATGTTTACTTATCCAATAGCGATGTACTGTGCAGCAAAATTCTATGAGGTCTTAGGATACGACGTGCACTATTGCAGAATTGAACAATTCTCCCACATGGAATTGTTTTCGGCAAAAAAGGGGGACACTGTGATAATACTTGAAGAAAAAAACCCTCACAATAAACAACTAGGAGAACATCTTGGAAAAATTGG
>JAOUNZ010000050.1 GCA_029880665.1 Candidatus Nitrosopumilus sp. | reverse complement strand
AATTTCACCTAGTAATACCATTCCGTCAATTAATGCAAGAAGTTCAGAAAAATCTTGATCTAGTTTTTTTATTGTTTTTTTTTGTAAATCTGATTTTTTGATTGTTTGTTTTACTAATTGTTTATGCCTGTTGATAATTTTTGATGCAAGTTGCTCTGCTTTTGATTTATCTTCTTTTTTTATAGACTCAGATATTTCTATGAGATCATCGGTGGTTCCATTAACTGCAGAACAAACAACAACAATTTGATCTTTTTTTGATAATTGATCAATGTATTTGGCCATAGATTGTATATCTTTTGAGGTGGAAATTGATGTCCCACCATATTTTATTACTAATCTCAACTCAAAATACTAGAGTTGTTTAATCTTTAAATGCTTTAACTTTCTACACGTGGAGCCAAGTAGAAGTGAATTCTGCCAATATTTGCTACCTTGAATTCAATTCTCAGAGGTTTTGCGCTTGAAAATTCACATGTAATAAAGCCTACAGTAGTTCCTACTGCTTTTACAACTGGATTAAGATATTCAAGGCTGTAAGTACCAATACTGTCCTCTTTTGAAGAAATTTCTTCAATATCATCATCGTCCTTATCAAGTTCAATTATAACTTCACCAGAATCGCCTTTGCCTGAAAAATCTCCCTTTGAATCAGATGTATGTATTGTGAGATAATCAGATACAACTTGAACATCACCAAGTATTTTGTCAAACTTTGAAGACGATAAAATGATTTTGGAATCATATGGAATTTTTGGTAATGGTGTATCAGTTGCAGAGCTTTCAATTAAACGCATTTTGTATTTTTTATTTTTTCCAACTGTTACAAGTAACATGTTTTGTTCAGATATACTAATTTCTATGCTGTCTTTTTTATCTGCTCTTTTGATAAGTTTTGAAAATTCGTCTATTCTTACTCCAAATTTAATATCACTATCACATTCATATTTTTCAAATGCAGAGTTAGGCCATGATATATCAATTAGTGCAACATGGGATGGATCCATTCCTCTAAAAGTAATTCCTTCTGTAGTTGCAACAAAAGTAGCTTCTTCAACAAGTGTAGATATTGCAGATATGATTGCCTTTAAATCGTCTGAACCATTTGTTTTTGCTTCAAAAGTCAAATCAGTTTTCTTGTGTTTAAGTTCCAGTTAAACGTTATGCGTAATCACGCCAAGTGTATTTACATTTTTGACAACGATAAAATCTAGTTGTAGGTTCATCTGCACTTCTTGTTTGAAACATCCACCAAACTGCTTCGTCATGTCCACATTTTTCACAATCTAGTTTGATTGTTGGATTTGTATCTTCACCTTCGGTTCCTTCAAATGCTAATAGTGAAAAATCTGGTTCTTCTTCATCAATAATTTTTTTTGTCTGTTTAACTTTTTGTCCTTCAATATAACCACACAAAGGACACTGAAGGCCGGAATCACCGTTTTTTAATTTAACCTCACATTTAGGGCAAAACTTCAATTCTAGTTTACCTGAATTTTGGAATTAAATAATTGTTTGAACTCCTTTGCCATCTTTATTGCTGAGTCAGTTGCTTCTTTAATCTCATTCAATGGTTTTGTATTTGAATTAATTCTCATCCAACATTCATTGGTAAGAGGATGTTTTACAATAACTCCTGCAAAATTGATATTTGATGCCTTTAGAAGCTCGTGTTGAATAATGTATAGAATTCCTATATCAGTCTCCGTGATTGAGAGGCTAATTTCTTTGGGTTCAGAACTGATCACTTGAGCGTTCATGTATTCAGAAAAAGCACTTATTGCGGATATAAATCATTATGAGAGGAAGTATGGCGGAAAGTAAGATTTCAGAGATCAAATTAGTAAATTCAAAGTATGAGTACTCATCTGATGAAAATATTGAAATTTACGTCCAATTTTCAGTTGAAGGTGGTATTAGAGATGTATTTAATGAGGTAAATTGGACAAAAGCATACAATAACAATGACGTTTCCTTTAAAATGAAATATGGTATAAAATTAACATCTGGTGGGTTTAGGAAGAAAGAATTAGGTAGAACTATTGATACTTATAGAAAGGCATCAATTTTTTGGACAAGAAATCCAAAGCTTGTCAATCCAATGAAAAATAGAAGAATTTGGGTTCAGGTGGCCAAAAATTTTGAGCCATTTATCAGACTTTCCGAAGAAGAGGTAAAACAAGAATTATTTGATTTTAATGAGAGATTTGTATTCAAAGCATCAGATTTAGGAAAAGGTAAACACAAGATTGGATCTGAAGTGTTTGCATCATGGCAAAAACACGACTATACGGAAACTGGAAATATAAAAAGTAGTTCTAATGAAATTGAGATCACAGTCAATTAGGGATATAAGTAACATTTTTTGAGTAATTAATATGGCAAAATATGATGGCCTTTTAGGACAACCAGTACTTGAAGTAGAAGAACCTGATAAAGAAGAGGGAATTACCTTTATCTTTAAGGACAACAGATTTTTGTTCATCAAAGCTGTTGATGGAGAGATTGAGACCGTATCGATACCAGAATAGGTGAAAGCAAATGGAAAAATTTGATCAGATTAAAATGTTAGAACTTGTAAAAGTAGAAGATCCTGATTCAGATGGTGGATTGACTCTAATTTTTCAAGAAAATAAAACCTTGAAGATTAAAGTTGTCGATGGTAAATTAGTTTCAGAGTTTGTATAAGCTAGTTCTTTACATGTTTTTCATAAAATCCAATAGCTAGCTCTTGTACTTCTGATTGAATAGAGCCAGGTCTTGCAACTCGGATTTTATTAATTGCATTGATAGCTGAAAACTTTTCATATTTTACAAAATAGCAAGCAAGAATTGTTCCTGCTCGTCCCATTCCTGCAGCACAATGAACCATTACAGCTTGATTGTTTTTTATTTGTTCATGAATAAAATCTACTGCTGAATCTATTTTGTCCATATCAGGTGCAGTAAGATCTGGAGTAGGAACATGTAGATAATCAATATTTTTTACCCAATTGTCAGGTAAAGGATTTTCGGTCATTGTAACAATTGATTTTACACCTTGATTTAGAAGCCACTCAAATTCATCAAAACTTGTTGGAATTCCTGAACCAGCTAATTTTTCTTCAATTAACCAAGAGAAGTTAGTTGGTTTTTTTGTAATTTTTCCATATACTTTTCTCCAAATATTTCCAGGCTTACTCATATTAGATTATAATGTTTTTCTATATTTTTAGTATTGCGAAATTAAATAGATGTAAGTTATGATGCTACTGCCCTTACAGGTGAGCCTGTCGCATCTTTAATCTTTAATGGCAAAATTGTAAAACTGAATTCTTTGGACAAAATTTTATTCAGATTTGATAAATTTTCTACTATCAAAATATTGTTTTTTGACAAAATATTGTGAACATTATATGATTCATCTTTTCCAAGATCTATACTTGGAGAGTCTATACCAACAAGATTGACCTTTTTTAATGCAAGATATTTGGCAGCAGATATAGTTAATCCAGGATTCTCAGTAAAGTAGTTGTTCTTGCTTAGATTTTTTTGCCATCCAGTAAAGAAGAAAACAGTGGAATTGGTAGGAATTTTACCATTCTTTTTTTCGAATAAAATAATATCTAGTTTGGTTATAGATTCATTCTTAGTTTTTTTAAGTTTTATTAGAATGGCTTTTCCCATGAGTCTATCAAGTGGAATTTGATGAATTTTTAGACCATTTTTAATGAAATGGTATGGTGCGTCAATATGAGTACCAATGTGTGAACTAAAAAATAATAATTCAAGATTATATCCGTTATTTTTAATATCAGACCAAAGAATGAATTGAGGTTTTGGAGACCCAGGAAAATTTGGAATGGAACTGGATATTGTAAGTGTAAGATCTACTGGTTTCATATCATGATGTAGTATTAGTAATTAATCAATTTTTGATCTATGAAAGGTTAAATACTGTTTGATGAAAAACTTTCATGTGTCTACAGCATATGTTCTGTTAAATTCCGACTTGGGATCAGATGAATCAATCATCAATGAAGTAAAGCAAGTTCTTACTAATGAAGATATCAAATTTGAGATTCAAGGAGTGTACGGTGTATATGATATTGTGCTAAAATTGTCCTCTGATGATGCAGAAAAACTTAGAGGGATTATTACCAATAAGATCAGAAAAATTAGTAAAGTTCAATCTACATTGACCATGATGGTAATAGAAGAACAAGAAAATTCATAGTTTCTTTATCGCATCAATTACCTGTAATATTTGAGATTCATTATTAAAAAAATGAGGCGATATACGTACGATCTTTTTTTTCATAATTTCTCTAACAGCTAAAACAATATTTTGTTTTTCAAGTTTATCTACAATTTTTTGTGAATCAAATCCGTTAATGTTAAAAGATACAATACTAGTTCTGTTGTTTGGATCATCCGGCCCATATAAAATAATATTGGGTATTTTTGATAGTTCTTCCCTTAAGATATTTGACATGTATTGATTTTTTTTACGAATGTTTTCTATTCCAAAATTTAGTAAATAATTTACAGATGATTCTAATCCAACAATTCCAACATAATTTCTAAAACCAGTTTGGAATTTATCAGGTAGGTTCTTGAAAGCAATATTTGAATCATCATACATAATTGCAGATTCACCACCAACAGTGATTGGTTCTAATAGTTCACTTGATTTTCTATTGCAATAAAACAAACCAGTTCCCATTGGACCACATAGCCATTTAGATCCATTAAACGACATGAAATCACATTTAATTTTGGAGACATTAGTATCTGGTATACATCCAATAGTTTGTGCACTATCTATAAAGAATGGTACTTTACCATGAAGAATTTTTCCTATTTTATCTACAGGTATTATGGAACCCGTATTGTATAATGCATGACTTAGAGCTACTAATTTTGTATTGTCATCTAGAGACGATTGTAAATCATCTAATTTGAAAAAGCCATTGTTATCAATAGGAAGGCTTTTTACCGAAATTTTAGATTTTAATTTAATCCAAGGGTAAAAATTTGCATGGTGTTCATGTGCCATTCCACGGATCACGATATTAGATTTATCATTAAAAGAAAAACCATTTGCCACAATATTAATTCCATCAGTTGTGCTTTGAGTAAGAATAACTTCATCAGGTTGACAAGAAATTATTTTTGAAATTGTTTTTCTTACATTCCTTAGTTTTTCAGCAATAAATGGTTCTGATTCTTTGGAATCAGGTCCCATAGAATTGTATGACATTAGAAAATCTGTCATTGCTTCAATGCTTTGTGAGGGCATGAGAGAGATAGAGGCGTTATTTAGATAGATTTTTTCAGAATGTTGAAAGTCATCTGAAATATCTTTTGATATCAAATTCATTATTATATCTGTAAAATGCTAAAATTGTGTTGGATAAAAGTCCTAAGCAAGTTTTAGATAATAATTTAACACATATTCAAAATGAATTTGAGCAAAATAATCCAAGTATAGTTTTATGCTCAGAACCTTTCCATAAAGCAGAATTTCTAATCAGATTAATCAATGCAACTAAAGAACCAGTTATTTTTGTAGATCTGGATTTGCTTTATTCGGGTTATGTTGAATCTGGGATGATTCATAAGAAGAAAAATGTAATAATTTTTTGTCCCAACAAAACAAATTGGAAAGAAAAATTGTCAGAAATCATCATAAAGGCATCAGAGAAAAAATTTCTTGTTATAATTGATTCTTTCAATGGAGTATACAATATGTTTGATGATCTTGAATCTGCAATATTTGTAAATTCATGTATAATGTTACTCTCATCCATTGGAAAACAAGTAGAAACTTCAGTTATTGTGGTAGCAATGGCAAGAAAAAAAGAGAATAACAAATGGACGCTATCACCAGGAGGGAAACAGATTATTAAATCAGAAAAAACAGGAGTTTATTTTCTTAAAAAAATTAAAAACGCGATAATTATTGGCAATATTAAGAAAACAGATGGAAATTCAAATGTATTCAGAATAGAACAAACATCTATCAAGGTATAATTTTGCGATCAAAAATTGAAACGCCGTTATAAAAATTGAAACGCCGTTATAAGACAATTTTTTTAGGTAAATTATATTAAGAAGAAAACAAGAAACAATTTTGTTATGCCAGTAGGAATTATTCCAGACATTAGCGAACAAATGTGTATCGGATGCGCACTATGTGTAGAAATCTGTACCACATTAGGTCCAGATGTCCTTAGAGTAAAACCAGTTGAAGGCTGGAAGAGAGGCAAAGCATTTGTTTTCTACCCAGAAAGATGTATTTCTGATGGTGCATGCATTGGTGTATGTCCAACAAAAGCAATTTTCTGGATGAGACCAATGGACTTTACTGTTGGACAACCAGTTCCACTCTACAAGAACTCAGTCTTCATCAAAGGTTGGACTGAATTAATCGATTAGATTAGTTCAATCAATTTTAATTTCTTTTTATTATTTTAAATTTTTACTGCGCCAGGTTTGTTGTTTGATTGTTTTGGTTTTTTCATTATCCAAAAGAATGCAACAATAAAAAGCACTCCAGGAATAAGAATAATGAAAATCATTAATTCATAATAAGTTGAGAGTCTCTGTGCTGGTTTTATATGATAATCTTCATGCGTAATCTTTTCTGGATTGTCATAAACTACTGAGGTAAAATCAACTGATCTTTGTTCTTTATCTTTCACATCCCCTTTCACAGTTACACTTTCTTCAGCAAATATTGAAGAAGCATGAATTCCTTCTATTCTTATTATAATTGAACCAGAATCACTAAAAATAAAATTTCTATAATCTCCTCCAATTTGACTTAGCCCCTCATCTCGAAAAATTTCTTTTCCACTTTGAAATATCACAAAATTATATTTCATGTCTGCTAGATTCGAATTTGTTTGAGGATTATAGAATTGATATACAAATTGAATTTTTTCATGCGTTTTAATTACTGGTGGATCCCATGATAAATTGACTTCTACATCTAAATCTGGAGTATATTGTAAAAGTGGTAATTCAACTTTTGTACCGGTAGCATCATGTGGAAAATCAGGAATT